>DAORIL010001018.1:0-1860 GCA_035438525.1 Pyrinomonadaceae bacterium | reverse complement strand
AAGTGGATGAGCCAAAGATTGATTCACCATTTTCGACTCCTGTCAGCGAACCTCCCAAAAATGATCCGCCGGTGGCAAATCCGTTTAGTATGCCTCCGCCGGTAATTGAACCACCGAAATTCGAATCAACGCCATTGCCAAGCGTCAGTTCAACGGATGATTCTCCGTTCAACAAGCCAGTCAATGCTCCGGTTTCATCGCCGTTTGATTCGCCGCCGCCACCACCATTTAAAGAACCTGAGCCAATGTTCTCGAATGAACCGAAACCGATTGGTTCGCCGTTCGATCAACCATCGACGCCATTTGGCCAATCAAATGACCCATTTGCCAACCAACAACAGGATGCAGCGTGGAATCCTCCGCCTGTTCCGGTTCAAGGCTGGCAGGATCAGCCCGTAGGTTCAAATACACCATTTCAACCGCCTGTAGCCGGAGGAGAAGGACAAAATAAAACTCTGGCGATTGTTTCGTTAGTTTGCGGGGTAATTGGTTTGTGTTGCGGATTATCAGGAATCATCGCGATCATTACCGGTTTTATGGCTAAGAGTAATGTAGATAATAATCCGGCAGAATATGGCGGTCGTGGAATGGCAATGGCCGGAATTATTTTGGGCTTTGTTTCTGTTCTCCTGACCATTGTGGGTATTATCCTCCAAATAGTTTTGGGTTTAGTTAAATAATAAAAACTAATTTCACGGAAATTTTAAGTTAATATTGAGGAAAAATGTCAATTATTAGTGATGTCATAAATTCAACCAAAGCGGTAATTAAAGGGATGAGAATTACCATCTCTAAAATGCCGCAAAAGAAATGGACGGTGCAATATCCGGATGTTCCGGTGACCGTCCAACCACGTTATCGCGGACAACACCTTTTGCACGTTGACGAAAACGGTAAAGAAAAATGCGTCGCCTGTTATTTATGTGCCGCGGCGTGTCCGAGCGATTGTATTTATATCGAAGCAACCGACGATGCCCGCCCATACGAAGAAAGAGTCGGACGCGATGAACGCTACGCCAAAGTTTATAACATTGATTACGGACGTTGTATCTTCTGCGGTTTTTGCGTCGAAGCCTGTCCTAAAGATGCCATTACACACGGCTATAATTTTGAACTTTCGGTTTATAATCGCGCAGATTTACTCAAAACCAAAGATGATTTATTGATTACCAAACAAAAACAATCAAAAAATTATCGGGTTGCACTTTCGAGCGAAGATGTGGATTCCGAATATAAAGAAGTAGATAAAGTCGGGATTAAGTTCAGGTTTTAAGCCGGTTCAAAAATTCAATAATTGTTTGGAATATTGAATTTATTTGCGGTTAGAAAGAGGTGAAGTATCGTGAAAACGGCTTCACCTTTTTTATTGACCAAAAAAAAAAGACTTATTATTTGGGTTATGGAAACAACCCTCACAATTGAAAAAAAACAAGAGAAGTCTCCTTGGCTTTATTCCTATGGTGGTTTCATCTTATATTTTTTAGGTAGAAGAATCCTAAGTTATTGGTTTCAATACGAAGTTTCAGTTGCCATTATTGTTTTTGTGGTTTTTAACTTATATTACTTCCTTCCTCCCGGAAACCTATGGTTCCATAAAAAATTTGGGAAAGGTCTTAAAGGATTTTTTTTAACCAATCTTTTTGCTGGTTTTCTTGTAATTGTAATGATTTTGCTCATTCGAGGATTAAGTAATCTTCAGATGGTAATTCCGCCACCTTTCAATTTAGGAATTTTTATAATAGGTTTCTTTTTAATTTCAATTATGATGTTAGTGTGGGTTGTTAAGTCCACAAAAAAATAAAATTTCTGTATAATCATTTTCCGTGGATACATCTAATCTTCCCCCGACAAAAAAAGGTC
>DAORIL010001017.1:0-1877 GCA_035438525.1 Pyrinomonadaceae bacterium | reverse complement strand
ATCTGACAAATTCTTTACGGGCGCGTGCCACATATTGTCCGATACTTGTTTCTGTCAGAGAAAGCGATTCGGCAATCTCCTTATAACTTAAACCCTGTTGTTTTAACATCAAACAACTCCTTAACGGTTCTTTGACCTTATCAAGTGCGCGTCTGACCTCTTTGGCCTGTTCGCGTCTTTCGTAATCAAGTTCAGGCTCAAAAACCGCATTTTCTTCCGTCTCTTTGACGTAATTTTCTTCCCGTGCGTTCGCCCGAATGTTCCCGCGAATGGCATTGCGCGAAAGATTTATCGTAACACGAATCAGCCACGGACGGAGCATTTCATCGTCTTTGATGCTGTCCAAATGATTGTATAATTTCAAAAAAACTTCCTGCGTGATGTCCTCCGCTAATGCAGAGTCATTAACCACTGCCCGCGCACACCGAAAGACAGTCCTATGGTGAAGCGTAAAAGCCTCATCGAACCCTATTTCTTGTTTCGTGGTTGCAGTTACTTCGGACATTGAGTCCATTAATATCTTCACGCCTTCATTCATCTTAGCATCAATACTGCTCTCAATAGTAAAACACCACTAAGTTCAGTTTTGTGACAAGAATTTTTTAGACTTTTTGGAAAAGAAAACAAAATCTCACACATTATTAGCTTTAATTTAGCCAATAAATGCAGTGAAAAATTACAAATTTTGCAAATTTGAAGAAGTATTATTCCCTATTTAATCTCGATGGATTTGTTCCATTCCTTAGACAAAAGGATTCACTTTATCATTCAAACATTAACAAAATACGAAAATATTTTTTTTGTGTTTCGATATTATTGAAAATTTATGAGCGGTTTAGTTTTTTAACTTTGTTTTTGTTTAGGTAATTATAAAGGTTCGACTGATTCCAAAAGCCCGAAATTTTAAACAAATTCAATACTTCAAAATCTTTGCCCGCCGATTGATTTCAAGGGAAATATTTTTATCTTCCTGGGCTGTTATAAAAAAAGTGTAGCTGTTTTGACGATCGGCAAAAAGTTCTTCTTGCGTTTTGGGTGAAAATTCACCTGCCTCAATTTCGTAAATAATTGGCTCAACTAGAGCTAATCGTTTTAAACAATCATGTAAATGAGTTTTCCCGATCCCAAAATCACCGATTTCATCATTGATAATCAAACGAATTTCAGATTGTTCCTCAGCAAAATATGCCAGAATTGAGGCAGTTAAACTAACCCCTTGATCAATCTTTTTGGAAATTGCTGAGGATTTTTCTCCTTTTTGTTCTTCTTCGATTCGGGCGCGAAGTGTTGTTGATTGTTCTTCCTGAGTTTGTTGAATTCGCGGATCTAAAATTACCGTCACTCGCCGTTCATCCTCGGCGGCAAAATCACGAACGATCATTTTTTGTGAACGGGCAGTTGCCTTCCAATCAACGTGCCTCAAATCGTCTTGCGGTTGATATTCGCGCAAAGTCAAAAGATCTTGTCCGGCACCTTTTTTCGGCAAAATCCGTTTTCCCATCTCAAATGGCAAATATAAGATTTCAGTTTCAATCGGCTCAATTTTTGGAAATACTATTATTTCAGCTTCCTGGGCAGAAAGTCGGCGGCGATGGCGAAAAAAACCAAATGGAAACCGGGTCGAAAGCTCAAAATCTTTGATTATAAAACGTCCGCGATATTTGAAGATATGCTCGGTTTTATTTTCTACAGAATCAAAATGCGGCAAATAATAAAAGTAATCCAGAGTATGTTTGAGCAACGGCGGACGAACAACTTTTTCGGCAATCTTACCCGGCAGAATCTTTTTTATTTCATTGAGCAGAATGGACTTTTCACGTTCTTTTCCACGAACTTCCGTTGTTATCGAATAAGTCGGAAAGATTCTTTTTTTATTA
>DAORIL010001016.1:0-1885 GCA_035438525.1 Pyrinomonadaceae bacterium | reverse complement strand
CATAATGAAAACTGGTTTGAAATTATTAAAACCGATAATCAAGGCATTGAACTAAACGAAGTTGAAACTTGTTTTGATTATGCCGATGCCCTTCAGAAAGCAATTGAAATTTTGCTGACCGAACAGTTTTGAAGAGTTTCAAGATGGCCAAAGTAATTACAATTAGTCAAACTTTTCCTTCATATCACGTTCAGGCGGGACACCCATCCAACTTTGTCGCAAAAATCTGGACAGCACTCAATTTACGGATCTGGACCGGAAAGCCGTATTGCTCAAAGCAGCTCGAAATTGCATTGGTCAAAGTGGTTCAAACTTACAAATTCAGAATTGTGCACCGAAATAGCCTAAGCTCTATCTATCTTGATGAAGTGGAGTGCCGGATAGATTTGGAGACCTTGGCGAAAAATGACGGGCTTGAAGTGGAAGATTTTGCTTCTTGGTTCAGGTTTGGAACGGCTCAAGATTTTGACTTCGAGGGGCAAATAATTTGTTGGAAATTTCCACATTATTGATGGAATTATATGAATGAAATAAAGGATTTAGAAATAGTTGCGCTTTCTACTGATGGCGGTCTGATCGCCAAAAATCCTTCGCCTATCGGGGGAACTTGGGCGTTTTGCGGAGTTAATGCCAAGGGGCAGATAGTGCTGGAAAATTCGGGCATTGTTCTCGCTCCGCCGCTTAAATTGGTGACCAATAACCATACTAAGCAAATCGCGATTGTCAAGGCTTTGGAAGCGATGCCCGAAGGCTGGAGCGGTCAAATATCTTCAAATTCAAAAGTCTCACTCGGGAGAGTTTTTCAAGGTTGGCAGGAAAATAATCTGCCGCCGAACATCTCGGCGCGAACCACGGCGGCATTGAGAAGGTTAGGGGAAGTTAAACCGATTTCCGAACATAGCGATCATTGCGAACAATTGTGCAAATTGGAATCTAAAAAATTTTTGGCAGACTCCGGGAAAAATGTAATGACCGGGGAAAAATGTGGAGGGGTGAAAAAATAATGAAAACATTGTGGATATTCAAAGATCGAAATGGTGTCAGAATGGGTTTCCACAAACCGGTTTGGGACAAATTTACAGAAAGCTGGGAAACCGAAGGTGTTTACGAAATCGACCTTCTGCCAAAGGACTCAAGATCGGTCAGCGCAAAAAAGTGAAAAGTATTCTTTTCAACTAAAATCAGGATTTTTCTTTCCATTCGGTTATCTGAAAGGGCAAGGTTAATTTGTAATTCAAATCATTACAAAAATGGTTGACATCAGTTGTGAGTGATTTGGATAAGGACTGTAGAACTAAAGCTATTTGTTCAACTATTTCGTATTTATCGGGCGGGAGGATTTGGCGGTTCTGAATTACAATATTCCAAAATGCCAACCTTTGTCTTTCGGTAAATTCGTCACCTTCGGTGAAACTTTGGTCATTAAAAAACCGATAAGCAAAAGAATCGCTTTTGTTTTGTATGCCAGAAAAGCAAAATTTCAATTTACTCTTGCTTATCAGGAATTTGGAAACAATATTTTCGGAGAAGTTCACTTTGACGGGAGACATCTGTGGGGACGTGACTTAAACGAATCCGAGCTTGCTCAAGTGACTTGGTGTAAGGAAAAAAATGTTTATCTGCACCAGGGCGAAGAACACGAATTTTGAAAAAATGAGCAATATATTTACTAAATTAAACAAACCCATCAGAGATAAAATTTTATATTTCCTGCAATGTTCGGATGAATCATTGACCGATAGCCGACAGAGCGACTTACCTTCTCTGGTCAGGAATTTTAACGGAGCAACTGTCAAAATTCCTGAAATCGGGTGTCGTGGTTTTATGTTTTATACCGAAGAAGAAAGAGAAATATGGGTTGAAGCGTTGGGAAATCTTGATAAAT
>DAORIL010001015.1:0-1885 GCA_035438525.1 Pyrinomonadaceae bacterium | reverse complement strand
GTGTCGTTAAAGAAAATAATGTTCGTTCCTTCTTTTCAGGATGGGATCGGATCGTTTTCTTTTTGGACAATGATGAAGCCGGGATGAAAGTTCAAATTAACGCTCTTGAGTTATTTGAAGAATTAAGACCACTCGGCACAGTTCAATTTTTAGCAGCTCCCAAGATTTCGGAAAAAGTTAATGACCTATCCGATTATTTTGACCAAGGAGCAAATATTTTCGATCTGTTAGATACAGTCGAAAAACAACAAAGCTATATGTTCTGACCAGAAACTTCAGGAAATCACAACATTTCCTGAAGTTTTTTATTTCGCACAAAAAAATCTCAAATAAAAAAAAGGAATTCCTGCGACAAACTCAAAATGCTGTGTTAAAAATCTAAATATGCTTCACCACTAGATATTGTGGTGGTATTTGAAAACAACGGATTTATTTTTTGAATGTTTGTTTTCTTTCGCACTTTTTGTGCATTTGTTTTGTTTATATTTAATTGTTTTGAGTTGCGGAAATTTATATTAATTGTTTGAAGCCAATATGTGAGGTAATTAAAATGACTCAAATTGTAGAAACAATAAATGAATTTTTTGCATATTCAGGAAGAAACGTCTTCATTGATGGAGATATTTTTGGGTCCCAAAATAAAATTAACGGAAACACCCAGGCAAATCATTTTGCAGGCATCTTCAATTATAATGAAAGTGTCTTTTCCAGTCGCATCCGAAGTTTCATCTACCTGACCGGCATTAATGAGTCCGGGGAAGTTATTGCGTGCAAAATAAAAGTTGAAGATTCCACTCTGGAAGTTAATCAAAAAGGAGTTGATCAGCAGTTTGAGAATGCCAAAATTAACCTGAAGTTAGCTGCCGATATTGCCTTAAGGCTTCTAAAAAATCGTTATGATTCGGTTCAAAGCGGGTTTATTGATGTTCCGAGATTAAAAGATTTTTTGCCTGCCGCATTACCAATTAATGTCAATTGGTGGACTTTTCAGAATAACAAGTTGAACGACCGGACTGTAGCCGACTCTGACTCTAATTTTAAATTTTCTCCGCTTTTGGATGAATTGATCAACAATTATAAAGGTGCATAGAAATGATTGACATAAAAATTAAACCCCAGATTGATAATTATCTCAGAACTTTTATTCCTGAGACCGCCAAAGCAATTCAACAGGTTTTTCAATTGTTGGAACAAAAACAATTCAATGAAGCCGATAGTCTCTGGCATCGGCTTTTTCCTATAAATTTTGATTTAGCAGATCCGGTTTTCAATCTCATACGCGGAGTTATCTGGTGCCGAATTCCTGAAAAGCGTGAAATTGGACGCGAATTATTATGGGATGTTTTAACCAATGATCCGATGAGTTTTACTAAAAATTTTCATTGGTTGCTATCGGTCTATCAGGATGAGAAATACACTTCTGAAGATAGGCTGGATAATTGCCGGAAATTCATTCAGAGCAAAGCTGACCAATTAGGAAATAAAAATCTGTTAGTTCTGGCACTGCATAGCAGTTTGGCTATGATGGAGTTGGACCTCGAAACTGAACTGGAATATCTCTATCAAATGTTGGAACTTGAACCGCATCAATCTGATAAATATTGGATTTACGTTAAAGCCGTGACATCTATTTCACTTTTTCAAACTTGGAATTATTTTGATTTCTTAAAAAGAGCATATCAATCATTTCCCGGCGAGAAGATGTTTTATTTAGCATTCCTGAAAGCCAATATTTATTTGAAACGGCATAAAACCGCATCAACTTTAGTGCTGCAGGGAGAAAAAAACTGCCTTTTCTACCAAATTGAAGAATTTGAGCTAGTCACCTGCAGTTTTTCTTTGCTTCAACTTGGAATGGCTAAAGAAGCAACCAAGATCTTTGCTT
>DAORIL010001014.1:0-1890 GCA_035438525.1 Pyrinomonadaceae bacterium | reverse complement strand
AGCAAGTTTGGCACGCGGCGAACTGCGGATTATTGGTGCTACTACAATTACCGAATACAAGGAATTTATCGGGGAGGATGAAGCGTTAGCCCGACGTTTTCGCCTAGTCAAAGTAATTGAACCCTCAATTGCCGAAACCCGCGAAATTCTTTTAGGATTGCGCCCACGTTTGGAAAAAAATTATTCGGTCACCATTTCGGACGAAGCAATCAACACAGCTTTGGAAATGTCTCCGAAATATATTCGCAATTTACATTTACCGGATAAGGCAATCGGCTGGCTCGACACTGCTTCGGTCAAAGTCGAAATTAATGAACCAAGTTCATTGGTTGTTCGCCCGGAACATATTATTGATGTCATTTCTCAGGAATCCCGGATTCCAAAAGATATGATTTTCCGCGATACGACAGACCGTTTCTCTTCGATGGATGAAAGCCTAGGAAATCGGGTCATCGGACAAAAAGAAGCCGTCAAAGCTGTTGCTCAACGCCTTCGTTTGAACAAAGGTCCGCTCAAGGAAAATCATTACAAACCAGATGGTATCTTACTTTTCCTTGGACCGACCGGTGTTGGTAAAACCGAATTAGCCAAAGCAGTTGCCGAATTTATGTTTGGCGATGAAGAAAAAATGGTCCGGATCGATATGAGTGAATATGGAGATGGAACCGTCGGCATTGAAAAGTTGATTGGAATGCCGCGCGGTTTTGTTGGCTCCGAGCGGGGGGGAATTTTAACCGAACAACTCCGGGATGATCCATACACGGTTTTGCTTTTGGACGAAGTTGAAAAGGCTTCTCCATATTTGATGAACCTATTTTTACAAGCTTTTGATGAAGGTTGGTTAACTGATGGACGCGGCAAAAAAGTTTATTTGTCTGATGCCATCGTTATTATGACTTCCAATTTAGGGTCAGATAATTTCAAAAAATATGAAAAACCGCTTGGTTTTGGAATGAAGTCGAAAGGCGAAGTTCGTGAAATCAAGAACGCGGTTATGAAAGCAGCAGAAGAAAGATTTTCGCCGGAATTCCGTAATCGAATTGACCAAATCGTTGTCTTTTCACCGCTGACAATGGATGAAGTCCGTGAAATTGCCAAAATTTATTTGAACAAGCTAAAACGGCAAATGGAGCGTCAAGGTAAGCTGATTGAAGTTACTGATAATGCGCTTAACTTATTGACTGAAAAAGGTTATAGCCACACTTATGGTGCCAGATTTTTGAAACGCCATATAGACGAAAAGGTTAAATTACCAATTACCAATGCCTGGAAAACCTCTTCCCGCTTTTTGGTTGATACCGAAGACGAAGAAGTTATCATAAAAGCTCTGGATGCCTTCAGTTTGAACTAATTTCATCTTTCCAGTTGTAATCAAAAAGGTTTGTTGTTAAAACAGCAAGCCTTTTTTTATTGAACTTGAAATAATTACTAAATAATTAAAAATCTGGAGACACTTTTTTCAGATGATTTACGTTTATTTTATTGGGTGAATAAAATTGGTGTAAACTGATTTTAAAACCTCAACCGAAATTAGAATTTTCATCTTATTTTTAACAAATAGAATAAGATAAAAGAAAAAAGTTATGAAAAAAATAATTGTCATTTTATTTGTTTTAGGTTTTTCAATTAGTTTATTTGGGCAAACTCAAACGAAAAGTGCTACATTACCAGCCAATCTTGCAAAATGGAATAAAATAGATTCCAATGATCTTTTAAATAACCCAACTATAAAATCTCGACTGAAAAAACTTTTAGGTAAAAAGAATTACGCGGATTTTAAAGAGTCTTGGGAAACAATCAACCCTGTTGTAAAAAATGGGAATTTTTTATTTTCAAGCGGTTGTTTGATTCACGCCTGCGGTCATTTGGAATCAGCAATTGCAATTGATT
>DAORIL010001013.1:0-1893 GCA_035438525.1 Pyrinomonadaceae bacterium | reverse complement strand
TGTTTTAGGCGTAAATGAAGATATGTATGATGCTGCAAATCACCATATTATTTCTACTGCTTCCTGCACATCAATCTGTTTGGCCCCGGTCGCTAAAGTAATTCATGAAACATTCGGAATAAAAAATGCTTTGATGAATACGATTCACAGTTATACAAACGATCAACAATTATTGGATTTGCCGCATAAAGATTTGCGTCGGGCAAGGGCTGCCGCACTTTCTATGATTCCAACTTCAACCGGTGCAGCCAAAGCGGTTGCTTTGGTTATTCCTGATTTGAAAGGAAAATTTGACGGGATTTCGGTTCGTGTTCCAACTCCAAATGTTTCTTTGGTTGATGTAGTAATGAATGTCGAAAAATCTACTTCAACCGAAGAAGTTAATCAAGTTTTGAAGGATGCAGCAAATGGTCCATTAAAAGGAATTTTAGCTTTTAGTGAGGAACCATTGGTTTCGATAGATTTTCGTGGGAATCCAAATTCTTCGATAGTGGATGCCGAAAATACCAAAGTAATTGACGGAACCTGCATCAAAATTCTTTCCTGGTATGACAACGAATGGGGTTATTCTTGCCGCGTTCGGGATTTAGTAAAATATATTGCAGAAAAAGGTTTATAATTTTGCACCACAATTTTTAATTTTAGAGAGAAGCGTTTAGAATTATCGAAACGCTTCTTTTACTTTAAATTAAATATGATCGATGAAGATTTCTTACTAGAGGCAGCCCGATTTATTGGAATCGGTGGTTTATTGCTTTTTATATTGAGCGGAGTTGGTGGGGCAATAATGGCTTCTCGAACCGTTCAACTTATCAATATTAAATGGCTCCGAGGTAAGTTGTTTAATTATCATCGTTTAGCTTCATTGATCGGGGTCGGCTTGATTTTCTTACATCCGATACCAATGTTATTTACCCCAAAAGCAACAGGGGGAATGAACATTTATAATGTTCTTGTTCCGTTTACGGCGCCTAAACAATCGCTGACCATCGGATTAGGAGTAATTACTTTTTATGTTTTGTTGGTTGTTGCAATTTCTTCAATCCTAATAAAATTTTTGAAAAGGGAATGGTGGAGGATTTTGCATTACGGAACTTATATCATTATTTTTCTCGGATTGGCGCATGGACTTTTTATTTCCGGGGAATTTCTGGAGGAAGAAGTTTTCGATTTTGACGAACCTGAAAAAGTAATTCTATTAATTTTTACCGCAATTGCGATTGCCTTACCTATTTGGCGTTTATTACTAGCCAAAAAATATTTAAATAAACAAGAAGTCAATTAACTTACAAAAAATATTATGAATAAAAAGACAATTAAAGACATTGTATTAAATGGGAAACGTGTTTTCATCCGGGTAGATTTTAATGTGCCTATCAAAGATGGCAAAATCACGGATGACACCAGAATTCGGGGGGCTATCCCAACAATCCAATACGCGTCCGATAATGCCAAAGTCGTTGTTTTGGCTTCACATCTTGGAAGACCGCTAAAAGATAAAAAGAAGGCTGAAGAAAAAGGCGTTCCTTATGATTCAACAAAATACAGTTTAAAAGCGGTTGCTGAACACCTTTCGGAATTGATTGGGAAGGAAGTAAAATTTGCCTCAGATTGCATAGGGGAAGGAGTAAAAAAATTGGTTGATTCTTCTGAAAATGGTGAAATCATTTTATTAGAAAATGTTCGATACCATCCAGGCGAAGAAAAAAATGAGGAAGAATTTGCCAAACAATTAGCTGAATTAGCAGATGTTTATGTTAATGATGCTTTTGGCGCAGCCCACCGGGCGCATGCTTCGACGGCTGGAATCACCAAATTTGTTGAAGATTCTGTAGCCGGATTTTTGATGGAAAAAGAATTAGAATTTTTGGGTAAAGCGTTAAATAATCCGGA
>DAORIL010001012.1:0-1898 GCA_035438525.1 Pyrinomonadaceae bacterium | reverse complement strand
ATCAAAAAAAGATTTATACGGCAAATGTAACTTCGGATACGGTGACAGCAATTGAATTTGGCGCAGTTCCGCCCGCCGGCTCAAAAGTGACTCATATTCCGATCGGTAAACAACCCGAAGCGATTGATATTTCGCCAAATGGCAAAGAAGTTTGGGTTGGACTCAATGCCGAAAATTCAATCCAAATCATTGATACGGCACAAAATAAAGCAATTAAGCAAATCAATGTTGGCGAGCGTCCGTATCGAATTCGCTTCATACCCGACGGCAAACAAGCGATTGCAACAATTCCCAATACCAAACAACTCGTTGTTTATGATGCCGCCTCGCGTGAAGAAATAAAACGGATTTCGTTGGAAAGTTATCCGCTTGGATTGATTTTCTCGAAAGACGGTAAACTCGCCTTTGTTTCAACTACCCAGGGCGATTTTGTCCTAAAAATTGACTTGGAAAAAGGCGAAGTGATTGGAAAAGTTGAAACAGGAAAAGCTTCTGATGGAATTGCTCTGACAGGAATGTAATGTTCTATGAAAATCAGCCGCTATATAAAATTTCCACTTATTTTCGGATTGCTAATGACATTTCCGACAATATTTCTGAATTCCGCTCCGACATTAAATCAATTTCTTCTTTCGTTTATTTACGGAGCAGTTTTCGGTGTCGGAATGCAAATTTACAGCGACTACCGAACCCGAAAAATCAAGCCTGACGCGGGAGAGAAAGATTTTGATATACAACAAACAAAACAAAAATTTTTACTTTGCAGTTATGACGAAGCCTTTAATTTATGCCTTGAATCGGTGACTTTTTTAAAAAAAGGAAATGTGACATATTCTGATCAAGAAAATGGAATTATCGCGGCCAAAACGGGAATGACTTGGAATTCATTTGGCACTGATATTGATTTTAGGCTCAAATCAATAACCGACAATGCTACGGAAATTTCAATTTCGGCAAAACCGATTCTGGCAACAACCTTGATTGATGGCGGCGAAAGTGTCGAAGCAGTTAAAACTATTACCGATTTTTTGGCACGAAAAAATGAAGATTTGAATTATAAAATTTTAGAAGAAAAATTTGAGATTCCAATAGAATATATCTCGCAAAACGCAAAGACAACAATCAAAAATTAAAGGAGCAAATTGTATCCAAAGCTGCTCCTTTTTTCCGAAAAAATTAAACTCACTAACCCTTTTTAGTAAAAACCAATTCGGAAGTGATTTTTCCGCGCTGAGAATCAAATTCGCGTTTGACAGTTAAAATCTTACCGTCAGCTGATAATTCCCAAACCTCTTTCGTTGTTATTGTAATTTCGCCCATCTGATTGTTGATAGTGCGAACTGATTGCAGATTTAGTTTGCCCTCTTTGATTTCGCCTTTGGATTTAACTAAAACTTTACCGATTTGTGATTCATTTTCAGCATTAAACTCTTTACCATCAAGCGGATAAGTATTCGTTCCGCCGCCAATATCTGCCCTTCGCCCGTTCTGACTTTCAGTTTGTTTGGTTGTTATTGTAACTTTAACATCTTGATTGCTTTGCTCTACTTTCAACGTTTGGCTTTCAATCGTAGCGGCTTGCCTTTCATCCAATTTACTTTTCCCTTTATCGAGTGTCCATTCCCCCGAAAAATCCGGATTTTGGGCAAATGTATTTAACGAAAAAAGGAAAACAAAGACTAACAATAATAAAGACTTTTTCATTTTATAAGCTCCTGATATTTAAGTTTTTTACTCTATAGTTTCGCTGCTTTAGCTTTAGCAAAATTCCCTGCTCAAACAAATGAGATATGGTCAAGCATCAGATATTTTTCATCGTCGCATTGGGGAATAATAGCATCTTAAAAACTCAAAAAATTGGAAGAAAGTAGCTTTGGCAGAATCAAAATTTTAGTCGG
>DAORIL010001011.1:0-1903 GCA_035438525.1 Pyrinomonadaceae bacterium | reverse complement strand
GAGTAAAATTGATGGGAAAAATAAATCTAGACAAAATAAATAATCCGGATTTGATTCGCACCGGACCACAGGGCAGCGTAAAAAAATCAAATCAAGAAACCCCGATAGTTGAAAATAAACAAAAGGTCACCGAAGACAAGCTGGATTTATCAAACGGCGGGTCTGAGGTCAGTAACCTAATTGACAAATTAAAAGAATTGCCTGATGTTCGCCAGGATAAAGTTAATAGTTTGCGCGAACAAATTGCCTCTGGTAGCTACAATCCGTCAAGTGAAGCAATCGCTGACGCAATCTTGAAAGACGAACAATAAATTAAAGTTTAAAATCAAACGATCGGTTTGTTGTTTTTCAATCCCAATTCAAGCATTTAACTAAAATTTATGCAGGATGATCTAATTCGAAAAATTGCCAAACTGATGACTGAACAATCGGGTGCTTATTCAAGCCTCGAATCTTTGACATCTCAACTCGTCATCGCCTTAACCCGCAACGAACCGATCAGCATCGAATCTCTGACCCGGGCTGGCGAAACCGAATTAATCAGGATGCGTTCGCGCCTTTTGGAAATAACAAACGAATTGACCGCCTTTTCAGAAATAAGAGCAAAACAAGTTCAAACGGAAAAAATTGATGCCAATGCTCGTGAACAATTTGAAATAGCAGCTAAAGATCTACTCAAATCCGCTCAAAAATTTGAGAAAATTGCCGGACGGGCGAATAATCTCGCATTAAGCGGCTCATCTTTTGCTACCGCTTGTATTCAAATGTGCGGCATTTTGCCAACAACTTATGGATCTCCGGTTTTGAAATACGGGAAAGGGGTGACACGATGAGTATAAATTTTTCGGCATTTGAAATCGGTCGCCGAGCGTTGAATTCAAACCAATTTGGGATTGACATCACCGGGCAAAATATAGCCAATGTCAACACCCCCGGCTATTCACGTCAACGGGTTCAATTAGCAGAAACCCCACCCAACAATTACTCTAAATTTTCAGTCGGAACAGGTGTTTCAGTCGTTGGTGTTCAATCATTCCGTGATAATTTTATTCAATCAAGAATTCAAAATGAAACCGGGATTGCCGGACGTTTAAGTGCCAAACGGGATTCTTTAGCACCCGTTGAAACAGTTTTGCAGGGCGGTGAGAACGGTGGGCTGCAAAATGCGCTGAGCAGTTTTTTTGGCTCTTTCCGTGACCTTGAAGCAAATCCGAATTCACTTCCGCTTCGTTCCGTTGTAGCCCAGAAAGGAGCAAATTTAGCAAATTCTTTTAGAGCCACCAGCACTAAACTTAATGAAATCAATATCGGTATAGATAGCCAGATTCGCTCAACCGTTACTCAAGTAAATTCTTTATCTCAAAAAACTGCCGAGTTAAATGGTCAAATTCGCTCAATCGAAGCTGCCGGAAATGATGCTTCAGCTTTACGGGATCTGCGGGATGAAACCATCAATAAACTTTCGGAAATGACGGGTGCCCGCTCTACTGAAAACAGTGACGGAACGATTACTTTAACCATTGGCGAAGGTCGTCCTTTGGTAACTGGTGACAAACCCTATTTGCTTGGGGTGCAAAGCACACCGCCACTTGGTTTGGCGGCTATTACAATTGATGGTCAACCTGCCGTGTTTGAAGGGGGAACAATTGCCGGATTACAGGATGCAATTACGGAAACAACTTCACAGCTCAATGCGCTTGACGGATTGGCTGCTGCCGTAGTTCAGCGAGTCAATGATTTGCATAGTTCGGGAACTGATCTGGACGGAAATCAGGGAACCAATTTTTTTAATAATTCCCAACCCGTTACATCTGCAAATATTGCGATCAATCCGGCAATTACCGGAAATCCGCGTCTGGTGGTTGCTTCGCCTGTTACTCAGCCGGGGCAAAGCGGGACGATC
>DAORIL010001010.1:0-1906 GCA_035438525.1 Pyrinomonadaceae bacterium | reverse complement strand
CGGAAATCAATGAAATTGATCGAAGATATTTAAAAGATCAGGCTAAACCGCAAATTGATTTAGTCGGAACCTACACCACGCAAGGTTTGTCTGGCGCAGATACCGGAATTCGCGCCGTTCCGCCAAATTTAGTAGGCGGATACCCTAAGTCGTTAGGAAATTTATTACAGCAGGATTATCCGACTTATCGGGTTGGCGTCAGCATTTCTTTGCCCTGGAAAAATAGTGCTGCCGAAGCCAATCTTGGTCGAAATTTGGTCGAAGCCGATTTGATCAAAACCAATCGCGCTCAAGCGGAACAAATCATTGAGGCTCAAGTGAGAAATGCTTTGCAAGCCCTGCGCTCTGCCGAAGCTCGTCTCAACTCAGCTATCGCCGCCCGCACTTCTGCCGAGCAGCTTTATGATAGTGAGCAGCGTCAGTTTCGCGGCGGAGTTACAACTTTTTATTTAGTTCTGCAACGCCAAACCGAACTTCTTGCCGCCCGCGGACGTGAACTGCAGGCACAGACTGATTTGAACAAAGCGATTTCCGAATTTCAACGCTCCACCGGAACAACTCTGACCGCTAATAAAATTACGGTTGCCGATGGGACGAATTTAGTTCAAGACAAATCGCGTCCGAATACCGCACGAATATTTGGTAAAGATTAATTCGTGTGCGGCATGACAAATTGGTGCATCGTGACGGCAAAGATAATCCAAACTGCAAATAGAAAAACAACCGTCAAAATTCCGCCGATAAAAAAGTTAAAATAACTTGATTGAGCGGTTGCAATAGGTTGTGGCAAAGGCATAGTTGACGGAATTTGCCAGTTAGTTTGCGTTTGAAATGATTCAATCGAAATCGGCATTATCAAACGATAGCCGATTTTAGGAACTGTTTGGATAAACCGCGGATTTTGCGGATTGTCTTTCAAAACTCGACGCAATTCGGAAATGGCTCTGGCTAAAACGTGCTCAGTCACATTAACATCCGCCCAAACCAAATTAAAAAACTGCTCTTTTTTCAAAGTTTTGCCTTGATTCTCAGCTAAAAAGACCAAAACTTCCATAATTTTAGGCTCAAGCTGAACGATTTTTTCGTCTTTTGAGATACGTCCAAGCTGCGGTTCGACAAACCATTCTTCTAAAAAAAATCCTTCTTGTAAATCAATTTCAAAGTTCATAAATACAATTTGCCCGCGAAACACGCCAAATATTCGAAAATAAGTAAGTCAATTTTTCGTGTCTTTAGCGTGTTTCGCGGATAGTCTCCTTGTTTTCCTTTCTTACGATTCTGAGCAGAGTCTCGTTCCGACTAATTTTGCCACAAAAACACACCAATTTAACCGAAAACACCTGACCTCAGAAAAACATTACATTTTCCTTAAAACTAATCGGGCTAATCTTGCGTTATGCTGACCAAATGAAAGTCAGAGTTAAAGCAATTATTTTATTTACTTTCGTAATTTTTCTGACTCAACAGGTTTGGGCAGAAAATCTGCGGTTTATTAATGGACTCTGGTTTGATGGAAAAACTTTTCAAGCCAAAACGGTTTATTCGATCAATGGTGTTTTAAGTTTTAAGCCGAACACCAAAATTGATTCGACCATTGATTTACGGCAAAGCTATATCATTCCACCTTTTGCTGAAGCTCATACACACCAGCTTTTGGATGTCATGAATTATCAGGAGCAAATTGATGATTATTTGAGTAAAGGCGTTTTTTATATCAAGAATCTGAATAATCTGCGGCGTTTTACCATGCGGGTTCGATCATTCATCAATCTTCCAAATAGCGTTGATGTAGCTTTTGCCAATGGAGGTTTAACGGCAACGGGCGGACATCCGGTTCAGCTTTTTGACGGACTGGCTTCTAGCGGTCAGCTGCCAAACGTCACGGCTAAAGATATGCCGAATGAAG
>DAORIL010001009.1:0-1906 GCA_035438525.1 Pyrinomonadaceae bacterium | reverse complement strand
AAATGTTCAATTTTTATGTGTAATGAGCGAATGAACGAAACCGAAGTGTAAGCTGCACCAACCACGGAAGTTATTGCCGCGCAAAACATAACAACTCCGAAAATTTTGTAGCCGATTTCGCCCGCAGCATTTTGGAAGACCGATGCCGAAGGATTTTTGGCATCAATTTGGCTGCCTGCCACAATTACTCCGAGCGAGGCTAGAAATAGTAAAAATCGAATTAAAGCAGTTATTAAAATTCCGGTAGTTGCGCCGCGATTTATCTGCGGAATATTTTCAACGCCCGAAACTCCGGCGTCCAAAAGTCGATGCGCTCCTGCAAATGTAATGTAACCGCCGACCGTTCCGCCAACCAACGCCACTGTTGCCAATGCATCAATTTGAAGCGGTAAAACTGTCCGCGTAGCAGCTTCGGCTAAAGGCGGATTAGAGACATAACAAACGTAAACTATCAGCCCAATCATTATCAATCCGAGGATTTTGGTAAAAGCATCCATCGCTTTTCCAGCCTCTTTGAAAACGAAAATGCCGATAGCGAAAACCGCGGAAATAATGACACAAACATTCAAATCCCAACCTGTCAAAACATTTAAACCAAGCCCGCAACCCGCAATATTTCCAATATTAAACGCTAATCCGCCAATTCCGATTAAAATTGCCAATAAATAGCCTGTTCCGCTAAATGTTTCATTTGCCACATCTTGCGCTCTTTTTCCGCTGACCGTGATAATTCGCCAAATATTTAATTGGGCAAAAATATCCAAAATAACGGAAAGCAGAATCACAAAACCGAAACTGGCTAGAAGTTTTTGGGTAAAAACGGTTGTGTTGTTCAAAAAACCGGGACCAACCGCAGAAGTTGCCATCAAAAATGCCGCGCCAAGCAACTCTGATGTATAAGATTTTGGTTTATTTGATTCTGACATTATTTGATTTGCGAAGTTATCACGCAAAAATTGTTGCGTCAATAGCAAAAAAGTAAGAGAATGCTTGCATCGCAAGAAAATAAATTGATTGGAACTGAATTCAATCTAAATTCGTATTATTTAGTGTTCCCAAAAGGAGGAAAAGACTATGATTTTTAATATTATCAGTTGGATAGTTTTTGGGCTGATTGTTGGTGCTATTGCCAGACTTTTTGTTAGAAATGACGGAATAGAAAGTTGGACTATGACAATAATACTTGGTATTGCCGGTTCCTTTGTTGGAGGAATTCTGAGCAGCCTTTTATTTGGAAATAAAGGGGAAAGTTTTGTTCGATATAGCGGTTGGATTATGTCAATTATTGGCGCAATAATTCTACTTTTGCTAAAACGTTGGCTTTTCTAAATAAACTTGATTCAATTTTAATACCTTTTTCAGTCAGGGATTGGTTAATTGTTTTCGCAAATTCAACTGCGTGTGAACCGTCCCCGTGGATACAAATTGTTTCGGCTATGATGGGAATTCGTTCGCCCGTTGTAGCCGTTACTTGTTTATCCAAAATCATTTGTAGAACTTGTTCAATAGCTTTATCGGTCGAATCAATCAACGCATTTGGTTGAGTGCGCGGAGTTAAACTTCCATCCGTTTGATAAGTTCTGTCAGCAAAAACTTCGCTGGCGGTTTTCAGTCCGATCTTTTCTGCCTCAGAAATCGAATAACTTCCCGACAATCCAAACAAAATCAACTTTGCATCAATTCTTTTAACCGCTTCGGCAATCGCGCCGGCAACTTTTTCATCTTTTGCCGCCAAATTATAAAGCGCGCCATGCGGTTTGACATGATGAAGTCTTGCGTCAAATGCCTCACAGATTCCTTTCAACGCTGAAACCTGATACAAAACAATATCAAAAATCTCATTTGGTGAAAGCGACATATTGCGTCTGCCAAATCCTTGTAAATCAGGAAAACTGGGATGTGCGCC
>DAORIL010001008.1:0-1926 GCA_035438525.1 Pyrinomonadaceae bacterium | reverse complement strand
GCCGACACTTAAAGGAAAAGTTGTCGTTTTGGCAATTGGGGCAAGTTGGTTGCCTTTGTCCAAACAACAAATTATTACTACCAACAAATTGGTCAAAAAATATGCAAATCAAGATGTTGTAATTTATTGGGTAACAACCGATTCGAGCAATTCAAAATCGAAAAACTTTGCTTCGAACGAAAAAATTCAAATGTTTGCCACTCAAAATAAATTGTCGGCCACAATTTTACGTGACTCGGACGGAGCATTTACTTTGAAAAAATTTGCCGTTGATCAGCTTCCTTCGTTTGTAGTTTTGGATAAAACCGGAAAGGCAATTGGTGAACCTTTTGGCGGTCTTGATCCTGAAAATGAAGCGGAAATTTTTGCTCAGGTTTCCGGCGCGATTGATAAAACTCTTTGAGTTTTAGGTTTCAGTTCTCAAGTCATTTTGATTTCAAGAGGCTGATAAAATTTATTAAATTTAAGGCGAGTCAAAAGGCTCGTCTTTTTTATTACTGAGAGACCAACAAAAAAAATCGGCTTGAGACTTGAGACTTAAGACCTGAGACATTAAAATCATACCCAAATATGGAAATTGAGATAGCCATTGCCGTTATCATTTTGCTCTTACTAGTTTTTTTAGCCACTATTGATATGGCTTTTACCCAACTGAGCGACCTTTCTTTACGAAAACTTTCAACCGATTCCGAAGAATCAAAAGATGTTTTTTTGCGTGAAATTTTAATTAATCGCCCTCGATTTCGGTTTGCGCTTTCGGCAACTATTCAAATTTTACTGATAATTTTTTCGATTTTAGGAACTCTGATAGTTTCTAATTTTTTCGTTGAACAAGGCACTCTTTTAGTGCTTTCATTAATTTTGGGCTTGGGTCTGGCTTTTGTTTTTCGGCAATTTCTCCCGCGTTTGTTGACTTGGAAAAACCCCGAATCAAAACTTTTGCTGCTACTTCCGTTTATTAGACCATTTTACGGAGTAATGTCTTTTTTGTCTGATCCGCTCCAGTTTTTTACTAAAGCAGAAAACCCCGAAACCACAATAATTCCAAACAAAAAAGAAGACGATGAAGAAACGGATTCAGATAATATTCAGGCCTTGATCGAAGTTGGTGAAGCTGAAGGAATTATCGAGGGCGATGATCGTGAATTGATCGAATCTGTTTTCGAATTTACCGAAACCAGGGTCGGTGAAATCATGACACCTCGCACCGAAATTTGTGCTTTGCCGATTGATGCAACCATTACGGCAGCTCGTGATTTGATTATCGAAGAAAAATATTCCCGAATTCCCGTTTATAAAGAAAGAATTGAGAATATTGAAGGTGTAGTTTATGTGCGGGATTTGTTACAGGCCTGGGCGGATGGCAAAGAAAACCAAAAGATCGAAACGCTAATGCGTGAAGCCTATTTTATTCCAGAAACAAAATCGGCTTCCGAATTATTAAAAGTCATGCAATCTAACCACGTTCAAATTGCAATTGTAGTTGATGAATATGGAGGCGTTGCCGGACTTATCACAGTCGAGGATATTATTGAAGAGATTGTTGGGGAAATTGAAGACGAAGATACTGAACAAGAAGAGGTTATTGAAATTATCGAAGGTGATGGAGGTAATTATTTTGATGTTCTCGGTTCAACCGAAATTCACAAAATTGAACGCATTTTTGATCTGGAAATCGAAGACGATGATTACACAACTATTGCCGGATTGGTCACCAGTCAAGCCGGTTATGTTCCGAAAAAAGGGGAAAAACTAAGCATTAAAGGTATTGACATAGAAATTTTGAAAGCTGACGAAAAACGGCTTCAACTTTTACGTTTAAGAAGAGCAAATGAAGAAACCTCAGAAAATAATGAATAACCAATTAAATTGCGACTCTTGCGGAAAACCTTTTGAATGCGGTGCCAAAACCGGTAATTGCTGGTG
>DAORIL010001007.1:0-1927 GCA_035438525.1 Pyrinomonadaceae bacterium | reverse complement strand
CAGCTTCATTCATACTTTGCCAAACAGCGTTTTTGTTTAGATCTGCACCAAAATGCCGTAATGCCTGGGCCGCATAAAGTTGTGAAAAAGCCTTTCCGCCGCTCCGGGCTTCAAATAATCCCATTTCAGCAATGGCTCTGGGCGTTTCTTTTGCTGCAATTACACTACTTCCGCTTACTTCACTTTGAGCCGCCAGAACCCGCATAAAACTTCCCCAAGTGAATTCGCCAACAGTTAATGAACCATTTACTCTTTCGGGGGGCGGGTTGAGAGTTTTGATGTCGCCGAAATGAATGGCAACTTCTTTGGTAAAAAAATCACGGACTTCGGTTTTTAATTTCGCAGTTTGAATTGTTTGCCCCGAAATTTCATTTCCGAGGCAAACAACTGCAAATAGTAAAGTTAAAACATAATTTACTTTTATTTTTTTCATTATTTATTATTAGAACCCTAACTTGATACCAAGCTGAATACTACGACCGGGACCAGAAACAGTTAAAGTTCCAAAACTTGCATTAGTTACAACTGTTTGCATTGAGCTGAAGTTATTACGGTTAAACGCATTAAAGACATCACCCTGTAAACGTAAATCTTTCTTTTCACCCAAACGGATTCTTTTGCGGATGGAAAAGTCATTTACCGCTAAAATCGGCCCTGTAACAATTGCTACTCCGCTCGTTCCCAAACGACTTCCCGGGGCGGCAGCAAAAGCAGCAGGATTAACCCATTGACGATTATTTTTAATATAAAGGTCAATTGTGTCATTTACAATGTCCGCCCGACGGTTTCCGCCAATCGAAGAGGCTCCGGTTATCGTATAAGGTTTTCCGGCTTGGATTCGAGTAATTCCGCTGATTTCATACCCATCTAACACGGTCTTTACCCAACCTGTAGTTTTTCTAAATAACGGTAAAGAATAGGTATAAGTGGCAACAAAAGCATGTCGGCGGTCAAAGGTTGCGGGACCAAAATTGAATGCCCGATTATTTAATCCTTCTTCGGCTTGTTCAGTTAAAACATTGGCATCGCTTAATACTTTGGACCAAGTATAGCTAATTGTAGCTAAGACATTCCCTTTACGTTTTCCACCGTAAAGCTGCATTGCGTAATAATGTGAACTTGCATCACTAACACGTTGCAAGATTCCCGTGTAGCCTTTATATGGACGTAAAAGCGCAGTATTGACACCCGGATTGGCAAGTTGCAGAGCAAGCGGTGCAGAATTTAAGTCAATTTGTCTTGTCAAATTGCGTCCCAGATTACCAACTGCATTTGCTTCTACAAAAATTCCCTTTGGTAATTCACGTTGAACTCCGAGACTGAAATTCATCGTATATGAAGTTTTCATATTCGGACTGATGGTTGTGATATTGGCAAAAGGAGTTAAGGCTGAGGCAGAACCGCCTGAAATATTTGCCAAATTTCCATTTTCGTAACTGGCAGAATTAACATATGGCGGGTTGTTTTCCAATGGGAAAATAATATTTCCTTCGATTCGGTCATAATACATCCCAAAACCACCTCGAATTGCGGTCTTGCTGTCATCAAAGGGCGAATAGGCAAATCCAACCCGTGGCATAATATAATTTCGGGGTTTATAAAATCCCCGTGGCGCGGTAGCCGGAACGCCTAAAACATTGGCATTATTTTGATAAATTTCCAGAGTCGTGCCATTTGGTCTGACTAACCCGTTAAATCTGTTTTGTCCTGCATTAACAACCACATTAGCCCCATTGTTCGTTAAGGTGACCGCTTTGGTTGGGTCATAAGTTGATGGATCGAAATTGGTAATTGTATTTTCGGAAGCATAAAACGGAGTTCCATACTGCCACCGTGCACCCAATTCCAAACTTAATTTTCTGGTAATTTTCCAACTATCTAACCCAAATGCCTCATATTGATTAAAACGAAAATGTGAAGCCGGATC
>DAORIL010001006.1:0-1931 GCA_035438525.1 Pyrinomonadaceae bacterium | reverse complement strand
CCAGCACAGATTTAATGAGTCCTGTTACCATTTCACGAGAAAGATTAGAAAAAGGCAGAGGTGTTAGAGGACTAGCACATCCTCTGGAAACTGCAACAAATTACCCCGAAGCGTGGCAAGGCGGGCTTTGGCGACCGAAAGATATTCTAAATATTGAGATGACATCTTCGCGTGCATTGCTCTCATTGGCAGGTAAATATCGAAACAGATATTTGCAGAATTTTTACAACTTGAATGCTAAATCATTAAAAAATGAGGCGTTTCCTAAACATCCGTTGGCATATATAATTCCCGCCGGACAACCCAATGAGGAAAATGTTTCGCGGATGCTGGAAATTCTGATGGCGCAAGGGATCGAAGTTTATCGAATGACCAAAGAATTGCATTTGACCCTGGCTGACAAAACCAATCACGAGCATCCTTTGGGCAGTTTTTTGATTTTCTTGAATCAATCGCAACGCAACAACATTCAAACTCTTTTTGAACGTCAGGTTTATCCGAATCGGATCAATGCAGACGGTCAGCCTGATACGCCATATGATGTAGCAGGTTGGACATTGCCTTTGCAAATGGGCGTTGAATCTTTGGCAATAATCAACATTACCGAAGCTGAAAGTGACCGTAAATTGCAAAAAATAAGCAATATCAATGAAGTTCGCCAACAGTTGAATTTAAAACCTGCGAATGGCTCTTTTGCGAAAATTGCTAATCCAATCAAAAATCAAGCCAAACTTGGGATGTATAAAGGTTGGTCGGGTTCAATGGATGAAGGTTGGACTCGGCTCGTGTTGGATAATTTCCAAATCCCGTTCACCTCAATTCGTGATGCGGATCTGCGAAACGAAAATCTAAATTACGACGCAATTATTTTGGCTTCTGATAGTGAGCGCGAACTTTTGAACGGACTCAATAAAGATCGTTATCCCGAAGATATTGCCGGCGGAATGGGCGATAAAGGCGTGGACAATCTGAAAAAATTTGTCGAAAACGGCGGCACCCTGATTTGTTTTGATGCGTCCTGCGAAATGGTCATCAACAAATTTGGTTTGCCAATGAAAAATGTTTTAAGGGGTGTCAGCCGCAAAGAATTTTATTGTCCGGGATCAATTTTGCAAATTGACCTTGATACTTCAAATCCTTTGACCAAAGGCTTACGAAAAAATACACCGGCTTATTTTATCAACAGTTCGGCGTTTGAAATTACCGATAAAAACAAAGTCAAAAGCGTAGCGAAATACGCCGAAAGGGACGCTCTAATTTCAGGTTGGCTATTAGGCGAAAAATATTTGAACGGTAAAACCGCTTTAGCTGAAACGACTTACGGCAAAGGTAAAATAATTTTGTTCGCCTTCCGACCGCAACATCGCGGACAAACCTGGGGAACTTTTCCGTTTATTTTTAACGCTTTGGAAAAATAGACTGATAATCTAACAGAAAAATAAAAGGGATAAATAGAAATTTTGTTTTCATTCTATTTATCCCTCTCATCATTTTTTGTTATACTTGGACAATGAATTTTCGTAGTATTTTGTTAATTTTTCTCGTTCTTTTTTCATTTTCAACCATTTTTGCTAATTTTAGATTTATCGAAGAGCCAACTATTCGAGTAGCTTTGACGACTAATTCGCGTTCAGTTTCGATTACCACTTCGGATAGTCAACTAGTCTCGGTTTCGCCCGAAGAACAACCGAAATTTCTTGGTATTTCCAAAGTTACGGTTTCGGCGCGTGCTTATCGTCCGCCAGTCTTTGAGCGATATTATTTTGAGATTCCGAACATTGCGACCAAAGAGGAAGCCGATCAGATTGCCGGAGATGTCAAAGAAACTATTAACGAAAAAACTATTGTAAATATTGATGTTAAAACTGGAAACACTTATCGAATCCGCATTGGCGACGGAAATACGCTCGAAAGACGGACCAACAACGACT
>DAORIL010001005.1:0-1936 GCA_035438525.1 Pyrinomonadaceae bacterium | reverse complement strand
TCCTGATTCTTAATGAAAAGATAATTAGACCTTGGCGGCGGTCAGGTTAGCTCTATAACGAGCAATCCGATCCTGACGACGTTTTTCTGCGGCAGTTTCATAATCTTCGACAATAGCATTAAGCTCGGCAAGTTGTTGCCCTTCCCGTCGATTCATAACCCGCTTCTTTTCAAATTCAACAGTATTGAAACCAACATTTAGATTACCGACAATATGTTGGCAAAATTTTACAAATGCTGTTTTAGGCTGTTCTTTAGGGTAAAGTGCTTTACACCGATCAAGCATTGCATCGAAATTGATACAGGTTTCCGATAAAACACCTTCCAAATCACCGTTAATCGCAAATTCCAAAGCATCTGAATCGCCTGAAGCAATTGACTGGATGATTTGTGTTGCTGACGATGCGGCTAACTGGGCGATTTTTTCGGGAGTCAAATCAATCAAATCTCCGCGCAGGGATTGGTCATCGAGTCGGAATTTGACCTGCTCATCGGTTAAAGAATCAACCTTGGTTTCAAAAAACAGATTAGGCTGCGTTGAAAATTTTTCATAACCTCCTCGAACTTTTTTTCCAACGGGTTGATTTTGTGTATTGATTGCTAACATTTTAGTAGTCTCCTTTGTGAAATAACAAAAGGAAGCTTCACAAGTCGTGTCCAAAGGACATCCTTGTAAATGCCTCCGAACTTCTTACTTGCGGTTACCTTTTGTAGAATACCGCGCCAAATTGTCAAACATCTTGACTTAGTTAGTATAAATAATAAGAAATAATAAAAACAAGTCAAAACTAACAAGATATTGTTAATATTTTTAAATTCTTTATTATTTATTTAATAATCTTTATTAGTTTAGATAAAACTGAAATAAAAAAAGCGTTAACGGTCATCACTCGTTAACGCTGCAAAGGAGAATTTACTAGAGATACCGGGCGGGCTGTCCTGACCGGCAAATTCAATATAACAATCAATTAAGTTTTGTGCTGTAAATTTGCCTGATTTTTTTTGGGAATATTTTTAGCCGGGGATTTAACTTCTGAAAAGAACTGCCACTGCCCCTTTTCCAAAGCATTCGGCTGCGGAATATAACCTTCGAGTTCAAAGGGCTGCTTAATAAAACCGACTGCCTGCCCTTCTTTTATAAACATCACCGGTCCAGCGGAGCATTGGATTTTGATCTCATCGAATTTGATAAAATTGTTGACCAAAAAAAACTCACGGCTGGTCAGATAAATACCGTAATGGGTATTTTGCACCCGTGCATAAAGCACCCCTGAAGTTATTTCCAGTGCAATTGGTTCCAGCGGAAAAGCCTTGGCGGGGAAATTTGTTTCTAAAAGCCAGCGTCTTTCCAACTGGGCTAAGAGAAAATTATCTGTCACGGTGACGCGGCTCTCGCTGATATTAAAGAAGAAATCGCCGATCACACCGACTGATTGTTTGGAACGACCGGCGTAAAAAACGATTAAATCCTTGACCGCTTCATCTTGATTAAATTTTAATTGACTTTCATCCAATAGGTTTTTATTGAAGAACTCAGCCAGACGGCTTTGAAGATTTGTTTTCATGTTTTTAGATTTAATAAGAACTTTCAAGAAGTTACAAGAACTAACAAGATTGTATAATAGCAATATTTCCTTCAAATGCAAATTATTTCTATCTTCAAGTAAATAAACCAATTAAAAACATCCAGTTCCCTGCTAAAAATAATCTTTGCGGGATTATTATTAAGCCTTCAATTTTGGAAATTGGCGGAACCTTAATTCTTTTGGAAATTCCAAAATATTCCCGCCTTTGCGATCCTTTATGCCGGCGCAGGAAATTCCGTCCATTGAACAAATTCCGCTTTGATCAGCACAATCAAGGCACTTTGAACGCCGAAGGTTGGCTCCGAGCTGTTTGACAAAGACCGGAATTCGAGCCGCCTGACAATCAATTAC
>DAORIL010001004.1:0-1947 GCA_035438525.1 Pyrinomonadaceae bacterium | reverse complement strand
GTCACCACAATCTGTTTTACAAGGTGATGAAACAGAACGCTTTGAACAAACCTATCCGCTCAGTGCAACTGGAAGAATCAGCCTTGATAACGTTAACGGTTCGGTGACCATCGATTCTTGGGATAGAAATGAAGTAAAACTCGAAGCAGTTAAAATTGCGGACAGCAAAGAACGGCTTTCGCAAGTTGAAATCAAGATTGATTCAAAACCTGATTCGCTGAGAATCGAAACCGAATTCGGAACCTGGAAAAACGGCAACAGAAATTGGAATTGCACCGGGTATTGCCGTCTCGAAGTTCAATACAAACTTACCGTTCCAAGAGCCGCGGTTCTGAACGAAATCGAAACCGTAAATGGTTCTGTCACAATTTCAAACACGACCAATTTCACAAAAGCATCGGCTGTTAATGGTAGTGTCAAAGCTTCAAATTTACGCGGAACTGCTGAAATTGAAACGGTTAACGGAGTTAGCGAAGTTAGTTTTGATAAATTAGACAATTCCAGCAAAATCAAACTTTCAACAGTTAATGGAAAGGTAAATTTATTAATCCCATCGGACGCAGATGCCACAATTAAAGCTGATACGGTCAACGGTAGCATCACCAATGAATTTAGTTTGCCTGTTCGCAAAGGTAAATACGTTGGACGTGACCTTTATGGAAAATTAGGTGAGGGAACTGCCAAAATTGATTTAGATAGCGTTAATGGCGGACTCAACATTAAACGGCAGCAGGATGGCAAAAATACCAAACCGGCTGTCAATCTTTTGAATATGAAGGATAATGAAGACGCGGAAGATGCCGAGGATGATGAGGACAGTGTAAATGCCGTTGCTGCTGTTAACTCGGTTAACAAAATGAATAAGGCAATTTCAAAATCCGTCAAAGAATCTACCAAAGTTTCAGTCGCCGAATCGTTGAAAATTGCTGAGCAAGCTCCAAGAATTGCTGCCGAAGCAATGCGCGATGCCTCACGGGCGATGGCTGAAAATTCAAAAGAAATCGAGCGGGCACAAAGAGATGCAATGCGTGCTAATCGTGATGCGATGAGAATTGCACGAGATGCCCTTCGCTCAACCCAAGCCTCGTTTAATTGGAATTTTGGCAATGACTGGAATGGCACAAAGGTTGAAGAGCAAAGTGATACTTTTTCAGTTAAAGGCAGCCCAAAAGTGACCGTTGATGCTAAAAATTGTGCAGTTACAGTTAAAGGATGGGATCGGCAGGAAGTAAAATACCGTGTAGTTAAATTTATCCGCGGCTCAGACCAACCTAATGTCAATGTTTCTGTTAGTCACACTGACTCTGAAGTAATGATCAACGCCGATTTTGATAATGCAAAAGGTAAAAATGCGAGCGGAAGTAACAACGGTGAAATGACGACAAACGATGAGGGTTTAGTGACGAGGATTCCGGCAAATGCGGTTCGGGTGGAGGTATTTGTCCCAAAAAAGTCGAATCTGCGGATACTCACCGATAGAGAAATCCGCGTTGATGGAATTTCGGGAAATATTGACCTGACCGGAAATGACGGTGCTATAAATGTTCGTGATTCAGAAGGAAAACTTAAGATCGCAGCCGCAGATGCTTTGATCCGGGTGATTGGATTTACCGGGGAAGTTGATTCCAGAACCCAGGACGGCGAAAACTTTTTTGAAGGTGATTTCTCCAAGTTTTTTGCAAAAGCAGGTGATGGCAAATTGATTTTAACTTTACCCGAGGACGCGAATGTCACTATCAATGCTAATTCCAAAATTCACTCCGAGGGTTTTGATCTAAGTGAATTTAACGGTGATGAAAACCGTCGAAAGATCGGAAACGGAGGCACAACCTACAATCTTCAGGTTTCCGAAGGTGAAATTCTGGTTCGCAACGCAAATTTGTTAAAATCAACAAACTAAACAATTAAAAAGTGCGGGGAACAATACTCCGCACTTTTTTTGAAACA
>DAORIL010001003.1:0-1951 GCA_035438525.1 Pyrinomonadaceae bacterium | reverse complement strand
GCCCCGCTTGTAACCGCACTTTTTCGGATGACACACTGAGTTTTTGTCTGGAAGATGGAATTCCGCTCATAGATCATCAACAAAAAAGTCATTTTTTTGATTCTCTGCCTGATACTGTCCTGACTCAACAACCTTCTGCTTTTCAAATTCCACCCGAAAAAGCTGAACAGGCATATCAACAATTGCAAACAACTCGCAGAAAAGAAATAGTCAAGGATTCACAGCCAGTTAAACAAAATAACTGGGGTAGTCAAAGGTTAATGACCAAGCTTTATTTGCCCCCGGTTCGCCAGACATTGGTTGACCGTCCACATCTGGTTGAACGATTAAATGAGGGTCTGAAGGGTAAGCTGACGATTATTTCTGCTCCGGCAGGTTTTGGCAAAACTTCACTGGTAATGGAATGGCGACAGCAAAGCAAAATGCCGCTTGTCTGGTTTTCACTTGATGAAGAAGATAATGAACCCCTACGCTTTTTGGATTATCTACTGACTGCATTTCAATTGATTGATGAAAAATTAGTTCAAGCCACTTTTGGATTATTGCAATCCGGACAGACCCCGCCCATGAAAGTTGTCTTGTCATCCCTGTTAAATGAAATATGTCAGAATGAAATTGAGTTTGTCTTGGCACTTGATGATTATCATTTAATTCATAAGCAGATAATTCATGATGTGTTTAGTTTTTTTATTGAGCAATTGCCGCTGCACGCTCACGTAATTATCCTGACCCGAAGTGATCCTCCGTTTCCTCTGGCACGGCTTCGCGCACGCGGAGAGCTAAAAGAGATCAGAGAATCAGATCTAAAATTTAATCAAACAGAGGCAAATGCTTTTCTAAATAAGGTGATGAATTTGGATTTAACTTCCAATGATGTTCTAACCCTTGAAGAAAAAACCGAAGGCTGGATTACCGGCTTGCAGTTGTCCGCCCTAAGTTTACAGGGCAGAGAAAACAAAGCTGAATTTGTCAAAGAACTAGCGGGTGATGACAAATTTATTTTGGATTATTTGCTCGAAGAAGTTCTGCATTTTCAGACTGAGAAAGTTCAGGATTTTCTCCTTCGGACATCGGTTCTTAATCGTTTGAACGGTTCTCTTTGTGATGCGCTGACAAATAGCGGTGACGGACACGAAACGCTTGAATATCTGAATCGCTCAAATCTGTTTTTGATTCCATTGGATAATAAAAATAACTGGTTTCGTTATCATCATCTTTTTGCCGATCTGCTGCGTTTCAAACTTAAACAAAAACAAGCAGACGAATTTGCAGAACTGCAGTCAAAGGCTAGCATTTGGTGTGAAGAAAACGGTTTGTTTGAAGAAGCCATCAACTATGCTCTGGCGGCGAAAGATTGGGGAAGAGCCTTGAAATTGGTTGAGCCGATAGCTTTTAAATTGATCTCAGTCGCAAAATTTGAACGAGTTCAACATTGGGCTGAATCAATTCCCAAAGAAGTCTTGAAAACAAGTCCGATGGTTTGTTATTGGTATGTGCCGACCTTGCTTTACAAAGAAGAATTCGACAAAGCCGAAGAGTATTTGCAGATAATCGGAGAATCAGTTTCGGAAGAAATGCGCCTTAGTTTGCTTAGTGCGTTATGGGCATCGCGTTGTTACATAACGCTTGCCCGTGGCGATCTGGAAAAGTCTCTGGAATTTAGTCTAAAGGCGTTTGAGGCATTAAAAACCAATGATCCAATTCAACACAGCGCGGTTATTCACACCAAAGTTGCTTGTGCTCTTTTGAAAGGAAAGGTAAAGGAAACCGAAGAAGCTGTTTATGAGGCTCTCCCGATTTACAGAGAAGCAAACCATTTTGTTTTTGAAGTTTGGGCTAGAACCTATTTGGGCTTTGCCTACGCAACGCAGGGAAAATTGCGAGAAGGAGCGGAATGCTTGCAAAAAACGATTAGCTATGCCAAAGAAAATGTGCCGACCCGACCTGATCC
>DAORIL010001002.1:0-1955 GCA_035438525.1 Pyrinomonadaceae bacterium | reverse complement strand
CACTAAAACCCCTTACCGAGCAAACGTGTCCGGCGGCAAGAAATCCCTGCACCCGATTCCTCGGCGATTCCATAATCGCGGCAATCGCCGGCGGCACCAGAACGTGCGAAACGGGCATCGAAAAATTCTTTAGTTGCAGATGTTTAGCCTGAAAAACCGCCATTGCGTTGGCCGGTGCGGTCGTTTCAAAACCGACTCCGAAAAAGACGACTTCCTTTTCAGGATTTTCGACGGCAAGTTTGACCGCATCGAGCGGAGAATAAACGGTGCGAATGTCGCCGCCCTCGCTTTTGATGCGGAACAAATCCTTTTCCGAACCCGGCACACGAAGCATATCGCCAAACGAGCAAAAAATCACGTTCGGTTTTTCGGCAATCGCCAGAGCTTTGTCAATAATTTCCAAAGGCGTGACGCAAACGGGACAGCCGGGACCATGAATCAATTCGATTTTCTCGGGAAGAAGCTGGTCAATTCCGTTACGGATGATCGAATGAGTCTGCCCGCCGCAAACTTCCATAATTGCCCAATTTCGAGTCGTTATAGAAGCGATTTCGTCAAACAATTTCTTAGCCAAAACGGGATCGCGGAATTCTTGTTGGTATTTCATAAAACCTCGCTCAATTCGCCGTTTCGAATGAATAATTTGTCTGTTCTTCGTTGGCGTTTAATTCATCTTCCAAAATTCCCATATCGCGAAAAACCTGCAAAGTTTCCAACGCCGATTTTTCGTCAATTTTGGAAATCGCAAAACCGACGTGAACAATTGTGTAGTCGCCGACCTCAATATCGGGCAAATACGCCAGACAAACTTCTTTCGTGATGCCGTCAAAATTGACTTTGCCCATTTTTGTTACACCGTTATCGTAAACGGATTCAACTCTACCCGGAACTGCTAAACACATATAATTTTCTCCGAAAATAGTGCAAAATGAAAAAATTTTAATTTTTAATTTTTAACTTTTAACTTTTAATTGTTTTGCGGCAATTACCGCTTGTCCTAGTGCCAAACCACCGTCATTTGGCGGAACGAGTTTGTGTGTTAAAACTTCAAACTCATTATTTATTAACAATTTAGTTGCTTTTTTCAGTAACGCAACATTTTGAAAACATCCTCCGCTCAACGCAATTTTATTCAAGTTCAAACTTTTCCGATACTTCAAACTTAATTGCAAAATCAAATCGGCAACTGCGTTGTGAAATTTGGCAGAAATGATTGATTTACGGACATTTGCTCGAACGTCTCGAACAACTTCTCGCACCAAATTTCGATAATCAATTTCGTTTTCCGAAATTTCAAAATGATAAGATTCAGCTACATTCTCATCCAAAATCGCTTCAAACTCAATAACTGCTTGTGCTTCGTAGGTAGCGTTTTGGCGAATGTTGGAAATCGAAGCAATCGCATCAAAAAGTCTGCCAAAGCTGCTTGTCTGAACGACATTCAAATTACTTTCAAATTGCTTTAATAAAATTTTTTGCTCAGTTTCCGAACAAAACGACACACAAGCTAAATCTTCTGTCCACTCGATTTCCGCTTCGCGCAAAATTGACAAAGCCATTCGGTAAACATTTTTCACCGAAGCATCTCCGCCGGCTAAGGGAAAATATCGCAAATGGGTCAAACGTTCAAAGTTTGTGTAATCTCCGTAAAAAACTTCACCGCCCCAAATCTTTCCGTCTAATCCGTAACCCGTTCCATCAAAAGCAAATCCGATAACCTTTTCATCCTTTACACCGTTTTCCGCCATTACCGACGCAATATGGGAATGATGATGCTGGATTGCTACAAAATTTTGATAAGCCTTTCTCGCCCAATTACTTGAAAGATAATTCGGATGCAAATCGCCAACCACAATTTCAGGCTCAACCCGAAAAAGCCGCTTCATCTGCTCGGAACTATTTTCAAACGCCTGCAATGTTTCCAAATTTTCCATATCGCCGATATGATGCGACAT
>DAORIL010001001.1:0-1959 GCA_035438525.1 Pyrinomonadaceae bacterium | reverse complement strand
CGGTTAGTGATGTCAGTGCGAATTGCCACATATTGATAAGGATTCCCAAATTCATTCAAAAATGGAACAATTGTGGTATCAACCCAATAAATCGAGCCATCCTTCGCCTTATTCTTGATTTCTCCTTGCCAGACCTTACCGCTAGCAATTGTTTCCCAAAGATTACGGATAAATTCTTTTGAATGATGCCCCGAATTAATCAACCGATGATCCTGCCCAATTAATTCCTCTCTCGAATAACCTGAAATTTCACAGAATTTATCATTGACATAGGTTATTTTTCCTTTTTGATCGGTAATTACTACGATCGAGGACTCGTCCAAAGCAAACTTGATATCGGCTAAGTCTTTGAGTAATCTTTTATTAACTTTTTCTGCTTGTTGCCGAACTGTTATATCCCGGGCGGTTTTTGAGATGCCGATAATTTTTCCTTCCCGGTTTTTGATCGGCGAAATAGTTAAAGAAACCGGAATTTGAGAGCCATCTTTTCTGATTCTGATGGTTTCTTCGTGTTTAATCCCTTCCCCTCTTTTAACTTTCTCAATAATTTCTTTTTCCTGAGCGAGCAGTTCAACCGGGAATAAAAATCTAATGTTTTGCCCGATTGATTCTTCTGCCGTGTAGCCAAAAATTCGTTCCGCACCTTTATTCCAACTCAAAATCTTGCCGTCAAAATCTTTGCTGATAATCGCATCCTCAGAAGATTCGACAATTGCAGCTAATTTGTATAGCTCTGACTCTGCCATTTTTCGGTCGGTAATATCATTGATGGTGCCTATCCATTGGCGAAAGGTGCCGAGTTCATCAAATACAGGGACCCCGCGAACAGAAAATAACCGATACTTGCCATTTTTTGAAAGTATCCGGTATTCCGCCTCAAAGATGGTTTTATTTTCCAGTGCCGTTTGCCAGGAGGTTTGGACTTTTTCACGGTCATCGGGATGCAAAGATTCCACCCAATTTCCGCTATGTTTTTGTCCGGTTAATTCTTCCCACCATTCTTTGACTGTTTCATCAACAGCATTATCTTTTCTTGACCAAACAATTTCGGAAGATGCTTGAGCTAAGGCACGAAAGTTTTCTTCGGATTCACGTAAATCCAGTTCGCTTCGCCTGCGTTCCTCATCAATACGGTCTAATGCAGCACCAGCCCGCCAAATAAGAAAAGTAAAGGTTAATATATTGGCTATGGCGAACATAGCTAAACCGAAACCCCTATCATAATAACCGGCTTGTTCCCCTCTTAATCTCAGCCAGCCAATAAAAAAAGGAAATAATAAGGCAAATGGAAGTAATCGGCGGGTAAGAACGCCTCCAATACTATTTCTCAACAGGATCGCGGTCACCCCATGATTCCCATTAACAAATAAAACCCCGATGGCAAACAAAAAGAATGCAATGGCAGTAATCAGAGAAGGGGCGGTAAAGTTGGAGATTTGATAAAGCGAATGAACATCGTAGGCATAACCAACTATTACCAATAAAGCAATTAAGGAAACTAAAAGTGCCAACCATTGGCTCGGACGAGTCCCATTCTTGGTCTGAAGATCGAGACTTAATAAGGAACTACCGAGCAGCAAAAAACTGACGGCAGTCATTGGTGAAGGTCTTCCGGGATACGAAATCCCCTCAGCAACCACCTTCGACTCAAAAAATAAGTAATCAAACCAGTTCTGGTTGAAAATATATTCGTAAATCGTCAGTAAACCTATTATTACTACTGTGACGGCACAAAATTGACCGAAAAAGCGGGCAACAGAGCGTTGAAGATTTATCGAGAGATATAAAGAAAAACCGCAAAGAACAAAAGCGAATGCCGTTAAAGGTTTTGTTGTGGCAAATCCGGGTAGCAGACTTTTTAAATGCTGGACATCAATTGCCCAACCAAAAAAAATCAAACTCCCAATTAATACCGTAAGGAGGCTTGCGGTTAGAGGAATATATTTAGTTAGAGATAAT
>DAORIL010001000.1:0-1968 GCA_035438525.1 Pyrinomonadaceae bacterium | reverse complement strand
AAGATCAAAACCCGGCTTTTAACCTATTTTATCGGGTTGAGTATTTTGCCAATTGTGGCAATGGCAGGATTTAACTTCCTTTTTTTGAATCGGGCAGTGGACCGCTGGATGGCGCAAATTCCGCGCAATCTCAATGATGAAGCCCGAAATGTAGAAATCCAACGGCGTTCGGAAATGGCGCAAATGTTGGTAGTTTTGCTGGATGAGGAAGAAATTGATAATTCAACTATGACGGCGCTTGCTGAAAGAGGGAATTTGATTTTCATCGAAATTCTTTCTCCCAACGATGAGGTTCTGGCTCATAGCGAAAAAGTTTTAGAGCCTGACGTTCAGTCAGAATTGGATAAAAAAATAAAGAATTCGGACGTAATTACAACAATTATGCCGGATGGGAAAAGATTTATTGTGGTCCCGGATTTTCGTCCCGAAGCTGTTTTTGGGCAAAATTCAAGAACTGAATCTGCCCGATTAAAGCAAAATGAGAACACCATCCGTCAAGTTGGTTTGACCACACTCGGATTACTGACCTTTTTACTGATATTTGCTTCGACCTGGACTGCGTTTTATCTTTCGCGAAATTTAACTACTCCAATCAAAGCACTTGCAGAGGGGGCAGATGAAATAAAAAGCGGAAATTTTTCGCATCGGGTTAATGTAATAGCCGAAGATGAACTTGGATTATTAGTTGAAACTTTTAACCAAATGTCCACCGCTTTAGAAGCAACTTCGTTTGAGTTGACTGAGCGCAGACGTTATATTGAAACCGTTTTACAGTCGCTTTCAACTGGTGTAATTTCTTTTGATGCAACAGATAGAATTACAACTATTAACAAAGCTGCTATTCAAATGCTCAAACTTGAGGACGCTAATTTCAAAGGATTTGCCCTTAATGAATTAGTCGGAGACCAAAATTGTGCGGTTTTAGAAAAACTGATAAATCGGGCAAAACGGATCGGACAGGCAACTGAACAAACGGTTTTATTGCGTGAACAGACAGATGGAAGTGGGGAAACCGGCGAGAGTTTGCCGGTAGCATTAACTGCTACTGCTTTGCCGAATGAAAATGGAGTTGTTTTGGTAATTGAAGATTTAACAGAGCTTATTACGGCTCAGCGTGCCTCAGCCTGGCAAGAGGTTGCGCGCCGAATGGCACACGAAATTAAAAATCCGCTTACTCCAATTCAACTTTCTGCGGAAAGGATTGCCAAGAAATTTATTCAAAGCCAAAATGGCGAAGAACAAAATATTAAGTTTGTAAAAGAAGGCACGGACACGATTTTACGCGAGGTTTCTTCGCTCAAATCAATGGTTGATGAATTTTCCCGTTTTGCGCGACTCCCAAATGTTAAACTCGAAAGCGGAAATCTAAATGATTTGATCGATCAATCAATTAAATTATACGAAGGAAGAGGGGTTAAAATTGAGACTGATTTTGCCGAAAATCTGCCAAAAATATTGCTGGATGATGAGCAAATGAAACGGGTTTTTGTAAATTTGATCGAAAATTCGGTTGAGGCGTTTGATAAATCACAGGATGATAAAAGCATTTTTATTAAAACGTGGCTCAATTCCGCACGAGATTTGATAATTGCGGAGGTTGCCGATAATGGAAATGGGATTACGCCCTCAAACTTTCAAAAGCTTTTTCAGCCGTATTTTTCAACCAAAGGACGCGGAACCGGGCTTGGACTGGCAATTGTTCAGCGAATTGTAGTCGAGCACGGTGGAAAAATAAAAGCTGTGGCAAATACTCCTAAAGGAGCAAAGTTCATCGTTGAATTGCCAATTAATTCGTAGTTTTTTTATTCTCATAGTTATTATTTATGAAAACCCAGATTGAAATATTTAACCAAAAATTTTTGAATCTTCACTTACGAGGAGTGGAAATTATCAAAAAAACTCCGATTGAAAAACTTTTTTGGCAGCCATTGGAAAAAGATGTTTTGTTCCCAATAAATTCGTGCGGAG
>DAORIL010000999.1:0-1972 GCA_035438525.1 Pyrinomonadaceae bacterium | reverse complement strand
TTGGTGGTTCAGAATGCGGGAAATTTTGCAGATATTCGGAAATCTCCGGAGCAAAATCGTTAATCCAGACTAATTTCTTGAACAATAAATTTTGCTCTTTTTGAAGGTTCACCGAATCAGTTTGATCTCTATATTCGATCAGGGCTGAATTTCCCCTTGAAAGATAATCCTGCACATATTGCAAAATCATCTGTCGAAATAAGTTGGTTGCCTGGGTTGAATAGTCGGGGGCATTCCAATTTACATCGTTTTGAAAACGATTAATCATATCTGCGGATAACCTTAGTTTACAATTGCCAACCCGACACTTTTTGAGGTCTTCAATATCATTTTTTTCAAGAGTTAAACTTGAAATATCTTCCATTTTGGGAACTTTGCTGAAACTTCCAAAACTCAAAATAGATTTTTGGTTTTGACGCTCCATAGTGCTTTGAAAAGTTTTGAGACCAAAATCAAATGGAGTGTTGATTGGAATTATTCCGCAAACCGCCACTTCACGTTGATCCTGAACCGGAAACAACTTAGTAATCAATTCTCCTTTTCTCAATTTTAATAAATCGGTATTTTCAAACTTAACCTGTGTGACCAGATATTTTTGGAAGTCCTCAACCGATATTTCAGCGCAGCATTTGTTTAAATTACCAGATAGCAGGATTAAAAATATTATGAAAATAAAAACTTGATTGATATTTAAGTTTAGGCACTTCATAATTATTAAACCCATCCTATCAAAAACCGAAAGTTAATTTGTAGATTTATTTCGCCCAACCAAAAACTTAGCTATTTCAACAATCAAAATCGGTAAAATAATACTAAGCAAAGTTATCAGCCAATCATTCATATTTGGTTCAACCGTATCCAAAATACGCATCAGAGGCGGAAAATTAACCGCTAAAATCTGAAGCAGAATAACTGACGCTGCGGCTAGAAAAACAAAAGGATTGTGAAAAATTCTTCGGAAAGCTGAACTAGATCGGGAACGACAATTGAAAAGTTGACCAAGTTGGACTCCAACCACAGCCAACAAAGCAATTGTATGAGAATGGGCTCCTTCGCCATATTGCGATAGTGCCCAAAGATATGCCCCGAGCGCAATTGTTGCCAGAATTGTCCCTTGCCAACCAATCAAAATTAAAAAATGACCGGAAATTAATGCTTCGGTTGGGGATCGTGGCGGTTGCTGCATAGTTTCCGGGGTTGACGGTTCAACCGAGAGCGCAAAAGCCGGGAAAACATCGGTCACCAAATTGATCCATAGAATCTGCAATGGCAAAAGAGGAAGTGGTAAACCCAGCATAATTGCAACAAAAATAACTAATACTTCTGCCAGGTTCGAGGTAAATAAAAAATGGACGAACTTGATAATGTTCGTATAAATGGTTCGTCCGCTTTCAATAGCTTTGACAATGGTCGAAAAATTATCGTCGGTCAACACTACGTCGGCTGCTTCTTTAGCAACCTCAGTGCCTCGTTCTCCCATTGCAATTCCGATGTCAGAACGCTCAAGTGCGGGGGCATCGTTGACCCCATCACCGGTAACAGCGACAATTTCTCCCGTTTGCTGTAAGGCTTCGACGATCCTAAGTTTATCTTCAGGTGAAACGCGGGCAAAAACATCAGTTTGACGAACAATATTTGCGAGATTTTCGCCTCTAACATCTGAAATGTCAGACGAGTGTAAAGCAATAATTTCCTTGTTTTTGTTTAGTTGTAATTGATTAGCAACTGCCCGGGCGGTCATTACCTGATCTCCGGTCAGCATAATAACTCTAATTCCGGCTGTTTGTGCTTCTTGAATTGCTTCTGCAACTCCTTCTCGCGGCGGATCGCTCATTCCGGCAAAACCCAGAAATGTATAGTTCTTTTCAATTATTCCGTTTTTATCTTTTTCAATTTCCTCAGCTTTTTGGTGTTCTAACTCCTGATCGGCAAATGCTAAAACCCGCAAAGCACGGGTTGCCATTTCTTGATT
>DAORIL010000998.1:0-1992 GCA_035438525.1 Pyrinomonadaceae bacterium | reverse complement strand
ATGCAAATTCGACAAATCCGGTTAAACCAATCAATAAAACGCCAACTGACGAAGATTTTATTCGCACGGCTCAACCCGGCTCAATCAATGAATTATCACAGGCGCGGAGATTTTTTGTCGCCGGGGAAGATTTTTCAGTTAAACAAGCAATTGCAAAGGCAATTATGAAAGAGTTACCGCAATTAGAAGTTGCTTTGACCGAGCAGGATGCTGATTTCTTTATCCTTTGTAATCTGACCGAAACGACCACCAAAGCCGTTGTCAGCAATGATTCTTCAAATCCAAATCTTTTTGGAGATTTTATTGTTTTTACAGTTGTCTCTCCGGCTAATGCAAATCAAAAAAGAATCCGCATTCAATTCCGTCAAAAAGCAGGTCGCAGTTTTGGAGTTTTTACCGATACGCCGGACGTTAAAATCGCTAAAGATTTCGCTAAACAATTGAAAAAGATCATTCAATAAGGAAAAAATTCGATGAAAAACAAAAATAAATTTATGTTGGTGATATTACTACTGTTAGTAGTCACATTTTCGGGATTCGCTCTAAACAATCAAAATCTTCGCACAATGCCTGAGCATGAATATGCAAAAATCACCCGAGACCGGGTGACAGCGGCAATGGCAACATCCGGTGGAAAAAAGGAAATTACACTTGCTGAAGCAAGTCTTATTGGTTTGGGTTGGTTTGTCCTTTACGGCAATGACAGCAATTCGCTGGATTTGGCAAAAACGATGAATGAAATTGTATTTAAGTCCTACAACGGCACTGATAAGGTCAATGTCATTTATATGGATCACACCAGCCAAGCGTATGGAGAAATGCTTAATCTGAATCGTTTTGAGAAACGAAAACCTGATAATCCCTCGGATGAATATTCAAAAATTGTGCAGAACCGAATTGAAAAAGCATTTGCTCCCGGAGCGACTGAACAGGACTTTAAACTTGCCGAAGGCAGCCTTTGCGCTTTAGGTTGGTTGACTTTGTTCGGAAATGATGCAAATTCAAAGGAACTTGCCAGACAATTCTCAACCAAAGCATTTAACGAATGGCGTAATGTAAATGAAGTTTATATACTCCACACCAGCACCGGATATACTGAAATGCTAAATCTCGGACGGTTTAAATTGAACACGGGCAGTATTGCTCCAACGATTTCGAGCGATCCGGTTGAAGAACAATACTGGGATGCGGTCAAAAATAGTTCCCGGGCTCAGGATTTTCAATCTTATCTAACTACCTATCCAAACGGGAAATATGCGGCGATTGCTCGAAACAAGATTTCACCGCAGGGCGGAAATAATTCTCAACTTACCAATCTCGCTCTCGGAAAAACCGCTTCCCAATCAAGCGATATGGGTTCTCCCTTTCAAGCAAATGAAGGACTGGCTTCGATTGCGGTTGACGGAAATACCGGCGGAAACAGCACTGGACAAATTACCCATACAGCTTGTGGCGGACAATATGCTTCGGGTGAATGTAAAGGATCGGATAATCCTTGGTGGCAGGTTGATTTAGGCGCAAATTACAACGTCAACAAAATCCAAATCTGGAATCGAACCGATTGTTGCAGTGAACGGCTAACTAATTACCGGATTTGGACAAAATCTGCGACCGGCGATTGGGAGGAATTCTCTCCGGGATTAAAAACCTACGATCCAAACCAAACTTATCCATTAACCTTTAACGGCAACAAACAAGCACGATATGTGATGATTCAACTTACCGGCAAAGGCGTATTTTTATCGTTAGCAGAGGTCAAAGTATTTGGATCTAATTAGAAACAAAACCGAAAAGAGGCAAACGAAGATCATGACCAAACTAATCATCAAAACAATATTTTTTTCTTTTCTGTTTTTCGCATTCGCGGGGCAGGCAAATTCGCAGGAAGCCTGTAAAACTGTCGAAACGCTTGCCCAAGAAAAAGCGTCAAGTGAGGAATACTCTAAACAGTGGAATTGTTGGCAGTTGAGATGTGACAAAGGGGTTCTGAAT
>DAORIL010000997.1:0-1992 GCA_035438525.1 Pyrinomonadaceae bacterium | reverse complement strand
GTCCGTCTTTTTCAATTCGGGCAAATTGTAATAAACTACGACTCCGTTGGCAGGATTTACTCCGCGATAACGGTTTGCTCCGTCAAAATCTTCATCTGTATCATCTAATTCGCTTCCTCCATTAGCGAGATATGCGCCGGTTGGTTGATAGATTGAAAAAGGCGCAGTTTCTTTTTTATACTGACGCAAAACGCTCAAATCATCCAAAATCCAAAATGAACGCCCTGAGGTCGAAGCGATCAAATTTCCTTTGTGAATCCGTAAATCTGTAATTGGGGTAATCGGTAAATTAAGTTGAAACGGCGACCAGTTTTTTCCGCCATCCCAAGAAATATATAAACCGAGTTCAGTTCCGGCAAACAATAGATCTTTGCGAACATCGTCCTCACGCACTACGCGGGTAAAGGCATCTGCCGGAATTCCGTTATCAATTTTTGTCCAGCTTGCGCCATAATCCGTTGTTTTGTATAAACCGGGACGATGATCGTTAAATTTATAACGGGTGGTCGCAATGTAAGCAGTTCCTTTGTCGAAAGGTGAAACCTCAATTGCATTAATCAAACATTCCTGCAATCCGTTCGGCGTAACATTTTTCCAGGTTGCTCCGCCGTCTCTGGTCAATTGAACATAACCGTCATCGCTTCCCGTCCAAATCACGCCTTTTTCGTGTGGCGATTCGGTTATGTAGGCGAGTGTTCCGTAATTTTCTGCACCAACGGCTTCGTTTGTATAAGGTCCGCCGCCTTTGCCTTGTTTTTCTTTTTCGTTGCGGGTTAAATCGGGTGAAACTTCTTTCCAGGTTTTGCCTAAATCGCTTGTTTTCAGCAAAATCTGCGAACCGTGATAAAAAGTATTCGGCTCCCATTTGCTCCAAATAATCGGTGCGTTCCAGTTAAAACGATATTTAATATCTTTGGCATCCATACTCAGATATTGAATCGGTGCCGCCATAATATTTGTTGCAGCTCTCGCCTTTGTATCCAAAACTTCGATGGTTCCCTGATAACTGCCGCCTAAAACAAAATTTGGCTCATCAGGATTAAAAGCGAGAAACGCGCTTTCGCCCCCTGCCGAAGCCGTCCAGCTTGAAGTTCCGATCCCACCGCTGCCAAATTCACGGCTGGCAATCGAAACTGAGGTGCTGTCTTGTTGCCCGCCATAGATTCGATATGGAAATTGATTATCAACATTAATACGATAAAACTGGGCGGTCGGCATATTGGCTTGGGTGCTCCATGTTTTTCCCGCGTTAAAGCTAATGGCAGCACCTCCATCATTGGAGATTATCATATTGTTGGAATCATTAGGGTTAATCCATAAATTGTGATAATCGCCGTGAGTTCCACCCAAAGTTTCCCAGGTTCTGCCGCCATCTTTTGAACGCAAAGCAGGTGCAGATAAAACATAAATCGTATTCTCATTTTTTGGGTCAATGAATAATTCAATGTAATACCAAGCTCTTTGCACCAAACGATGGTCGTCAGAAATTCTACTCCAACTTTTGCCCGCATTGTTTGAAACAAATAATCCGCCCGCCTCTTTATTAGAATCGCTTTCGATAACCGCATAAACTTTGTCTGAGTTTGAACGGCTGACGGCAATCGCCATTTTGCCTAATTCATCGGGCAATCCTTCGCTTAACTTTTCCCAAGTTTCGCCGCTATCGGTTGATTTATACAAACCGCTGCCCGGTCCGCCGCTAATAACTTTCCAAGGAAGGCGACCATGTTCCCACATCGCGGCATAAAGGATTCGCGGATTATTTGCATCCATCGAAAGTTCCGCTGCACCAGTTTTTTCATCAACAAATAAGACATTTTTCCAAGTCTTTCCGCCATCTGTCGATTTATAAATTCCGCGTTCTTTTGAAGAACCATATAAAGCACCTTGTGCGGCGACAAAAACAATATCAGGATTTTTCGGATCAATAATAATCCGTGAAATGTGGCGGGTTGCATCTAATCCAATTTTTTTCCAGGTCTTTCCGGCATC
>DAORIL010000996.1:0-1996 GCA_035438525.1 Pyrinomonadaceae bacterium | reverse complement strand
GTCTTGCCGACACCGCCTTTACCCATCAGCATGATGAGTCCGTCTCTTCAACCTTCAGATTCATATAAGGTTCAATAAATATCATATTTGAAAAGGTGTCACCAATAAAAAAATCATCTCTAAATACTCTAAATCTAAGTTTTCTGCGAACAGCAAAATGATTAGCCGCCCGAAAAGCAGGGATGAGCCACTCTGAGTTTTCTTTAATTTGGGAATCACTCCAAACATCAATCAACAAGCATTTTCGATTTCGAGGTGGTAAAACACTTTCCCAATAAGTCAAAAGTCCTAATGGTTGATAGTTTCTTTTTTTACCTGTCCGGTCAAAATATGGAATTGAGATACGTTGAAACTGATAATGCAAATAATTAAGGCTTACCTTTATATATACACTAAATAATTCTCTTAATGCTTTTGTTTTTTGATTTATTCCAGGTTCACTTATCCAATTTATTGTCGGAGCATCAGATTTCCACGGGTAGTATTTTTCAACTTTTGAACGGAAGATTCGACCTTTTTTTAAAGGTTTATAACCGATAAATTGGCGATCAGGATGATGGTTTGTTAAATCAAACGTCTTCTTTGAATCTGTTTGGGTAGTGAAAGAAGTATTTCTTACATCTTTAAAATTCTCAATGTCTTTTTGCATAAAATTACAACATATCTCCTTGCTTTTGTTAAAATATAAAAAGCGAGCAGAAGTTCTTTGAATAGTAATTGTTATGCAACCCTTGTTTGACCTTTAAGTTTGCCGACTGTCGGTCAAATTCGGGCAATTCATCTAAGAATAACAATAAAAACGCTATTGTGCGAGAACTTCGCCTAAACAGGAAATCTCGCCGCGAAACTTACAAAGGACTATGGAGTAGTTCTTTGTAACCTGTTCTCAACGACTTTTGTAGAATAGAAGGGCATTCTCAATGACTCTTGTAGATATTCTCAATGACTTTTGTAGAAATAAGGCTTTTTTGAGGGAATATTCTCATCGTCTTTTGTAAGTTTCATTAATGTAGGTGATCTGGCGGCAGAACTTCCCGCCGATGGCAAGCTGAAAGAATTTCTCGAACTTGAAAAGATCTTTAATCTGGACGTTCAAACTTTCGGAGGTGACGGGGGTAATTGGCTTTTTGACACTGTTCTCGGCGATGGCAGCGAAGGAAATGACCAATCCGGCGCGGAAACAGGAGTGATGATTGAGTGTGGAAACTGCGACCGTGATTTTCTACAAGGCACCGGCACATCAGGAGACCTCTTCTGCTCAGATCATTGCCGGCAGCAGAACTACGGCGATTTATGCGACGGAGATTGTCCGGCGTGCAGCGATCATCAGATTCAAAATTAATTCAATTTATTTTGAAAGGTAACTGTGTTATAAATGATTAACTTATAAACACCCCCCAAATAATTTAGGTAGGAGACGACAAGATGATTAAGTTTTCAAAACTTTTGGGGTTGGTATTTTTAATTTTTTCTTTTTCGATTTTTATTCCGGCTCAGAAAAAAACTGCCAAAAACAAAAACCAATCAGAAACGCCCAGTGATGCTTCAATTTTCAAAAAAGCGATCAACGGTATTGTCAAGGTCGAGACAGTTTGTGATGACCGCACAATGTCCCAGGGCAGCGGGTTTATCATTGATGATGATCTGATCGTCACCAATAAGCATGTGGTCGAATGCGGCAGGGTAACGATTGTCAAGTTATTGATCAGTGAGGAAAGGTATGTAGTTGACCATGTGTATTTTCATCCTGAGCAGGATTTAGCAATTTTGAAAACCGCTAAACTTCACGGCAAAGACAATAGTTTAAAGTTCGCACCGCCAAATTCCGTTAAAGTTGGCAATCCTGTCTATGTCATCGGGAATCCGCAGGGAATCGAAGGGTTTTATTCAAAAGGTAATATTCAACGCCTTTCCAACGGCTTTATTTATTTTGATGCCCCCTTAGACCACGGGAGTTCCGGTTCCCCGGTGCTTGACCAATTTGGAAGAGTGGTCG
>DAORIL010000995.1:0-2004 GCA_035438525.1 Pyrinomonadaceae bacterium | reverse complement strand
TCAAACGCGGTTCATCAGCAGAAAATGGCGTAACACAGATTTTTGTCCGTCATAACCGAATTGTCGGGGCAACCTTAGTTAATCGAAATGTAGACCGCGTAGAGTTGACTCAACTGATACAAAACAAAGCCTTAGTAACAGATTTATGAAACCTTGGATGTCAGTTGAATTTTTCCGACGGAATAAATTCAGTTAGTTTTTCTGATTTATTTCTTTAATTGTTTTAAATTGTTACTCAATAAAATTAATTTTCAAAATATGTCATTAACTTATCTTAAAGAAGCGGTTTCAACGGGCGAAACAGAAAAACTTATTCGTTATGTGCGACTCCATTTCGGCGATGGCAATGAGGATGTTGGCAAAAAAGAAATTGATAAAGCGTGGATTGAAGCCTTGAAATTGTTGCTTGAGGTTCCGCCAACTGATCGAGAATTTATTGAACAAATAATTACCGAAACAGACGCTGAAACACTTGCACACCTTTATTTTCGCCTACATTTTTATTTTGTTGCCCGATCAGGAGAATGGATTCACGATGGAAAAGTTTAAAGAAAAACAACTGCGCCCGGGTTTATGGGCAACGGTCAACCAACGCTATCCGGGTTCCATGATTACCAAAAATGATTATGTTGCCTTGGCAAAATTGCAGAAACCGTTGTCCGAATCATGTCTCACATTTGTCAGCACCGCCGGGGTTCAACCAAAAAGCTCACTACCTTTTGAGACGGCTCATCCGGTTGGCGACTATACTTTCCGCCCCGTTCCTTCAAACTCGAAGCCGACTGATTTAGAAATTCATCAACTAAAATACCCAACCGTTGGGGCGGAACGAGATTTGAATGTCATTTTTCCAATCGAGCGTCTCCAGGAATTAGTTAATGAGAAAATTATTGGTGAACTAACCTCAAATTTCTTTTCGTTTATCGGTTACAATATGGACGCGGAAAGGCTTGAAAGAACTTTAGCAGAAGATATTGCTGACGCAGTTGTCGCGGAAAAACCTGATGTTGTTTTGCTTGCACCTGCCTGACCAATCTGCCATCAGAGCATCGCGCTGGTTCAGCGTGCCATTGAAAAAAGAGGTATTCCGACTGTATCTTTGAGCGTTGCGCTTGATGTAACCGAACACATCAAGCCGCCGCGAGCTGTCTTTTTGCCGTTTATGATGGGGCATCTTTTCGGTGTGCCGTTTCACAAACAATTACAGCGGGAAATTATCTTAACTGCACTTAATCGAATCGAACAAGCTGAACAAAGTGGCGACATTCATTATTTCCCGAAAACGTGGGCGCAAGCGCGAAAAGAAGGTAAAGAAATTGAGCAGAATTTAGAACAATAAGGTTAAATTTTATGTGAATATGACAGATTAAAAAAACCTAAAGATTCTGTTCCAATTAAAAATTGACTCGTTACTTTAAAATGACTAAAAAAACGTGCTTCATAAATCGCTTCCAAGCCGTTTTTTCGGATTAAGCCTAATGTTAATATGTCTTGATTTTTGGTGTTTTTGCTAAATTTAACCTCAAAATTATCAAAATTATTTCAACGCATCTCGAATTGATTTTGAGTGTTTATCTTTTTTAATAGCTAATCTTTGCACATAAATCTGCGTCGTTTTGATGTTGCTGTGCCCCAAAGCCTCCTGAGTTTCCGCCATTGATTCTGAGTATTCCGAAACGATTTTGGCAAAGGTATGTCTCAGTCGGTGAATGTGAAATTTCTTAATTCCGGCTTCTATTGCATATAATTTCATTCTCTGGGCAAATCCATGTGAAGTTAAACCGTTTAATTTATTTGAGTTAGCTCCTTTATCGTGCCTTAACCAAAGAGGTTCATTCTTGCCAAAAATATCGGTGCGATTGGTAGCTTCGAGATAGGCATCCAAAGCTTTATTAGTCGCTTCATCATTAAGTTCAAAATTTAAGAAAAATCCGCCTTTAACTTTAGCTTTAATAAAAAAACGTCCGTCTTTGATTTCGATGCTGTTTCCCCGCAAGCCGATAA
>DAORIL010000994.1:0-2005 GCA_035438525.1 Pyrinomonadaceae bacterium | reverse complement strand
ACTGGCGTGGCGATGAAAAACGCAAACAGCTGACTCGTGTATATGGTGTTACATTTCCAAATCAACAAGAATTGGATGAACATTTGCGTTTGCTGGAAGAAGCAGAAAAACGCGACCATAGAAAATTAGGTCAGCAACTGGAATTGTTTGCTTTTTCACAAAAAGTAGGCTCCGGTTTACCGTTGTGGATGCCGAATGGAACATTTGTCCGTGAACAATTAACAGACTTCCTAAAAAAAGAACAAATAGAAAGAGGCTACTTACCGGTTGTTACACCGCATATCGGCAAGAAAGATTTATATGTTACTTCCGGACATTATGAAAAATACGGACAAGATTCTTTCCAGCCGATTCGTACGCCGGAAGAAAATGAAGAGTTTTTCTTAAAACCCATGAATTGTCCGCATCACTGCGAAATCTTTAATCATGTTCCGAAATCCTACAAAGATTTACCTTACCGCGTTGCCGAGTTTGGAACAGTATATCGTTATGAGCAAAGTGGTGAATTGCATGGTTTAACACGTGTTCGTGGTTTTACACAGGATGATGCGCATATTTTCTGCACACCGGATCAATTGAAAGAAGAATTTAAGACAGTGATTGATTTGGTGCAATTAGTTTTTGCAAAATTAGGATTTACAGAATTTACGGCACAAATCTCACTTCGTGACCCTGAAAATAAAGATAAGTATATTGGATCTGATGAAAACTGGCTGAAAGCTGAAAACGCAATTATTGAATCAGCTGCTGAAAAAAATCTGAAGACTGTAACTGTCTATGGAGAAGCTGCTTTTTACGGTCCGAAGTTGGATTTTATGGTAAAAGACGTAATTGGAAGAAGCTGGCAGTTAGGCACCATTCAGGTAGATTATAATTTACCGGAACGTTTTCAACTGGAATATATAGGAGCAGATAATGAAAGACATCGTCCGGTGATGATTCACCGCGCACCGTTTGGTTCTATGGAACGTTTTATGGCAATCCTAATTGAACACTGCGCAGGTAATTTCCCTTTGTGGTTAGCGCCAAAACAAATTGCCATTTTACCCATCAGCGACAAATTTATGGACTATGCAGAAAGCGTTGCAGCAACTTTAAAAGCAAAAGGATTCAGAGTAAAATTAGATGAACGTGCGGAGAAGATTGGAAAGAAAATACGCGATGCAGAAATGATGAAAGTACCTTATATGACGGTAATTGGCGAAAAAGAAGTAGAAAACGGGCAGATTTCTGTAAGAAAACATGGAAAAGGCGACCTTGGTGCTTTTACTATTGAAGACTTTGCCGTATTATTGCAAGACGAATTAAATAATTAAACAATGAAGCAATTAAATAATAGAGTTACAAAAAACATTGCTACATTATTTCATTAAACATTATTACATTAAACCAACCAATTTGATACCTAAAAGACGACCATTTATTCCGAAGAAAAAAGAAACGGAACACAGATTAAACAGAGATATTCGCGTACCTGAAGTGCGCTTAGTGGGCGAAGAAATTGAACCCGGCGTTTATCCGATTGAGGAAGCACTTCGATTAGCCAAGGAACAGGAAGTAGATTTAGTAGAAATTTCTCCAAAAGCAGTACCTCCGGTTTGCCGACTGGTAGATTACAATAAATTCCTGTACGACAAAAAGAAGAAGGAAAAGGAAATTAAGGCAAAGCAGAAGAAAACGGAAGTAAAAGAAATTCGTTTTACACCCAATACCGACGACCACGATTTGGAATTCAAGCAGAAACACGCTCAAAAATTTTTACAGGAAGGTTCTAAAGTGAAAATCTACGTTCAATTTAAAGGGCGTGCCATCCAGTTTAAAGACAGAGGTGAGCTGGTTTTATTGCAATTTGCGGAAGCTTTAAAAGATTATGGAGTTTTGGAAGCCATGCCAAATCTGGAAGGCAAAAAGATGATTGCTTATATCGCTCCGAAGAAAAAGTAATCTTTCAGACATTTAGTAAACGAAAATTTAACACAAAACCTGCATTTTCATCCCGATATTT
>DAORIL010000993.1:0-2007 GCA_035438525.1 Pyrinomonadaceae bacterium | reverse complement strand
TTTGTTGGTTTAGTTGTGGGGCTGCCTCTGCGGTTGCCGCAAAATGGGCGGTTTCAAAATATGGTGATAGATGCGTAGTTGTAAATTGTGACACTACGGAAGATGAACATCCAGACAACAGACGATTTAGAAAAGATGTCGAAAAATGGTTAGGAGTTGAAATCTTAGAAATCAGGTCAACTAAATATAAAAATGTTGACGATGTGATTGAAAAAACTCGGTTTATGTCGAGTCCAAAAGGTGCTATTTGCACAACGCAATTAAAAAAAGTTCCAAGATTCGATTTTCAATATTTTAACGATATTCATATTTTCGGCTACACGAATGAAAAGAAAGAAAAAAGACGAGCAAAAAACTTTGAAAAGGTAAATTTCGACTTAAATATTGAATGGATTTTGATTGAAAACAGGCTAACAAAAGAAATGTGTTTTGAGATTTTGAAACTAGCAAATATTAAACGTCCACAGATGTATGAGTTAGGTTTTAATAATGCAAATTGTATCGGATGTATCAAAGCACAATCGCCTAAGTATTGGAATTTAACGAGAAAATTATTTCCAATTAAATTTCAAAAGCGTGTTGATCAATCAAGAAATCTAAATGTTCGACTGGTCAAATATAAAGGGCAAAGAATCTTTTTAGATGAATTGCCTATGGATGCAAATGAAGATTTGCAGGACGAAATTGATTGCGGAGTTTTATGTCAAACGGGAACTCAAAACGTAGCTATCAAAACGTGAGGAACAGGACGTTCCTCACAATTCCCGTGAGAGCGGACGATTCCAATTCTGTGATGATTGTCAGAATTTAGCTAAACAGGATCTGTCAGGCGAAAAGTTTTATCAATCGCTTGATATGTCCGTAAATCAACCATTTGAAAAGCTATCGGATAAAGACAGGTTAGTTTTTGATACCTTCGCCGATGTTGCTAATGAAGTTTTGAAAGGAAGGAATAAATGATTTCAATTTTACATTCAAACCCGAAATCCAACGATATAACAAAGATCCGCGAAGCTATTTTACGGATGGAAAAAGAGGTTTTGGAATTGTCCAAACGACCTAATTTTTATGAGAAAGAAATTAAAAACAGGAAGCTCGTTTTGAATTCATACCGCCGTTTGGTGCGAATCCACGAAGCCAAAGGGGGACAAGCAATTGCATAAACATCCGTGCATAGGTTGTGGTGAAACCTTCGTCTGCAAAGACCCGGTTAATTGCTGGAATAATGATTCGCCGACTGTCTGTGATGACTGCTATCTCAAACGAAATGGAAAATATTGGATTGTTGGGATTGCGGTTGGTTTGGTTGTGTTGGGATTGGCTCTTTGGATAGCCAAAAATTAAAGGTATGAACGGAAAACCGTGGAGCAACGTCGAAAAAACAATTATCTGCCAGATCTTCAGAGTTCAGGTCTCGGAAGACCACGGCAAAACGTGGCGCGTCCGAGCTTTATGCGATGAATGTTTTAAGAAAATCGAGCCGCCGAAATTAGCGAAAAAGGAAATCGAAGCCGGTTCCTATTCGTGCGATTGGTGCGGAGCGCGGAACGTCATGTATGTCAAAAAATAAAAGGCTGAAGCTACCAACTCCAGCCCGCATTTGAAATCGACTAACGTCAAAAACAAATTATGAATAGGAGCAATTTACCGTAATGAGTAAAGCAAAGCAAATACCTATTGCCGCAATAGTGCAGCTTACCGAGCTGGCCATCCAGAAAACCAGCCCCTTGCTGCATCAGGTGCTGGGCATCTACCTGCCGCTGATCACCACCAATTGCGCCGTACTGGGCGTACCGCTGCTGAATATCGGCATGAAGCACAATCTGGTCGAATCACTCTTGTTCGGCTTTGGCGGTGCGGTCGGCTTTACCCTGGCCATGATTCTTTTTGCGGGCATCCGTGAACGACTCGAAGGCGCGGATGTGCCGGTGCATTTTCGTGGCACGGCCATTGCCATGATCACTGCAGGCCTGATGAGCCTAGCCTTCATGGGCTTTGCCGGCCTAG
>DAORIL010000992.1:0-2009 GCA_035438525.1 Pyrinomonadaceae bacterium | reverse complement strand
CACCCGATATGAGAAAAATAGATCCGTCCGTTCCATTGTGCAAAATGGTGCAGTAGAAATATTTTTCGCTTTTACGCCGACTAATAAAAGTTGTTCTTTGTTCGCCAGATGCAAATCAATTTTGGCGTGACCTTCGCGGGTTTTTTGGAATAGATGGGGGGAGTTTGGAAAGTTTTTGGCAAAAGCGTCAATCACATCTTGCCCGATCTCGTAATTTTGGATACAGGCAGCGGGACCAATCGCGCAAACTAAATCTTCAGCTTTTGTGCCAAAATTAGTTTGCATTTTTTCAATTGCTTTAATGACAATTGATTCAACCGTTCCGCGCCAGCCTGCGTGAATCGCTGAATATGCGCCTGTTTTGGTATCGCCAATTAAAACGGGAACGCAATCCGCCGTTTTGACACCGATTAACAAATTTTCTAAATTACTGGTCAGCGCATCAAATTTTTCTTCGGTATTGTCTATATCTGCCTGAGTTTGCACGACTTTGACTAAATCGCTGTGAATTTGCCAAACAGATGTGAGTTTAAATTTTTGGTCAAAAACGCTTAAAAATCTGCGCCGATTTTCAAAGATATTTTCTGCCGAATCTTCGTCAAATCCGGCTAAATTCAAACTGTTTTCGGGAAAAGGTGAAACTCCGCCAACTCTGGTCGAAAAGCCATTAACAAAGCCTTTTTCTTCTAAATTTTGACAAACAAGGACTTGGACACCATCTTTTTCGCGCCAATAGAATCCTTTTTCTGCTAAAATCTCATCGGATTGTGGAATGTTTTTTTTCTGATCATCGTCCGCTGACCACTGACCACTGCTTATGATTGTTTCAATAGGAACTGACATAATTGAAGTTTATCGGATTCGTGAGACGTTGGAAAGAACGCCGCGTTTTACTGAGCGTGTTTTCACCGAAAAAGAACGCGAATACTGTGAAGCAAAAGGTGCTGCTTCGGCGCAATCGTTTGCGGCGCGTTTTGCAGCTAAAGAGGCTTTTCTCAAGGCTTTACGGACAGGCTGGCGCGGGAAAATTTCGTGGCAGGATATTGAAATTAAAAATGATGAATTCGGTGCGCCGTATTTTGAAATTAAAGGCGAAGCAAAAAATATTTTGGAAAAACTTGGTGCAAATAAAGTTCATCTTTCGATGTCGCATACGACTGAACACGCGATTGCAAATGTTGTGTTGGAAAAGGTTTGATTAAGAAATTTTGCCCGCGAATGAACGCGAATAAAATCAATTTTTAATCAAAAGAAAATGTGCTTTGTAATTACTTTGAAAAAATATTCGTGCTAATTCGCGTGATTCGCGGGCAAATCTTCTTTCCGAATTACAAATTCTCCCTATCAATCCATTTTTCAACTGCTTGTGGTTTATAATTCTTCATCTTTTCCAACAATTTAACTGAATCGGAATCAACCAAAATCAATTCGCTATGTTTTTGGCGCAAAAAGCCTTCATTTACCGCGTTGTCGCATAAACTCAAAAGTCCGTCGTAATAATTGGCAACATTCAAAATCGCGCAAGGTTTGTGATGAAAGCCAAGCTGTGCCCACGTCAGAATCTCGAAAAATTCTTCAAAAGTTCCGATTCCACCGGGCATGGCAATAAATCCATCGGCAAATTCCGCCATCAGAGCTTTGCGTTCGTGCATTGAACCGACGACGCGCAATTCGGTAATTTGGCGATGGGCAACTTCTTTTTTATCCAGTGATTCGGGAATGATTCCGAGAACTTCGCCGCCGTTTTTCATCACTTCATCAGCGATAATTCCCATCAAACCGACGTTTCCCCCACCATAAACGAGACGAATATTTTGCTCGACCAAATTTCGTCCAAGTTCTTTCGCCGCTTCCGCATATTCCGGGCGAAAACCGCTGCTCGAACCACAAAAAACTGTAATACTTTTCATATTCAAAGGCTAAAAGTTTAAAGGTGAAAGAATGAAAAAGTTTTACCTTAATTCAACAACGCTTTTTCACTCTTCCACGTTTTCACATTTTCACTATGG
>DAORIL010000991.1:0-2013 GCA_035438525.1 Pyrinomonadaceae bacterium | reverse complement strand
GCTTTGGTCTCAAATCTAATTATTTCCAGTTTTTCGGAGCAATGATGAGCCACAAAAGTTTGATTTTCACCTGATTCATTACCTTCTAAATGCGAACTAACCAAGGGTGAGAAAATGCCGTCGATGACAAAAAATGGAACCGGCACAAAATTATTGATCAAAGTATCGCGTTCGACTATCAGTTTTAGGGTTGGGGTTTGAACCCTGCCCAATGAATAAGTGCCGTTTCCGCCTAATGATCTCGCGGTGAGGGTCATCGCCCGGGTTGCGTTCAAACCAACCAACCAATCTGCCTGTTGTCGTAAAGTAGCGGCTTGACGCAAACCTTCATATTGAGCTGCCGGCTTGAGAGAACGTAATTCTTGTTTGATAGCTTCGGTTGTTGTGGATGAAAGCCAAAAGCGTTTGACGGGTTTGTTGGCTTTAGCATAATTATATGCTAACCAGAAAATCAATTCCCCTTCCCGCTCGGCATCACAGGCATTGATTATTTCCGTTACTCCACTTTGGGTAAAAAGACGGCAAACAATATCCAATTGTTTTTTGGTGCCTTCATTAGCTTGATAGATGAATTCAGTCGGAATCATCGGCAGGGTCTCTGCCGACCAAACTTTCCATTCGGGATTCATTTTTTCAGGGTCGGCGATTTCTACTAAATGACCAACTGCAAAAGTAACAAAATCGCCGTTGGCGGTTGTCCAGTAGCCGTCGTGACGGGAAGCTCCCCCCAAACAAAAAGCTATTTCTTTGGCAACCGATGGTTTTTCGGCTAAAAATACTCTCATTGATTTTTTTATAAAACTGGGGGGGGCGTTGTTAAAGTAAGCTCAATAATCCATTCCAGGTCTGCCTTTGACTTTTGACAGGGAGCAAGTCGGCAGATTAAACCCGCAGCTTTTTGAACCGATGGCATAAGAGGTCGTCATATTGCAATCAACTTCCCATTTATATATCCAGTCATTATTGTCCACATCGTGAAGCGGGTTGACTCCCCGCGGCCAGATTTTCGCTTCAGGCGGTTTTTTTCGATAAGCCGGCAGAAAGACACATAAATAAGCCTGCGTCATGGTCTTTGAAGCCGGAGGATCACGGTCGCAACCCATTGCTTTAAAATAACGATACATATAAGGCATCTGTTGGGCGGGTGATAATCTCGCCAACTCCCTTCCGGTGATGCCGGTGACTTTTTCCGAAATCGGACAGAGCTGGAACATTCCCCCGCATCCGAAGGGATTGACAACGTGCCAGTTAAAATCACACTCGATCCGAAAGACCGAGATCATATCGTTCTGGTGATAACCAAGTCCTTTGGAGTAATAAACCAAACTTTTAATAAAATTAGGATCGCGGCTTAGTTCGCCTCTTACTCGCGGATTTTTATTGTAAAAAAGGCAGTCGGTGGTAACACTTTGGGTTAAATAACCGGCATCGCCAATGCCGGCTGAAACGTCATCCGATTGTTGGGGATTGGCAGCGTTAAAAGCTGTCAGAAAAAATATGGTAAATATTAAAACTACTACTAAACCAATAACAACGACCGCTAAAGCCGCTCCTGCTTGGTGATAATATCCATCTTTGATTTGGGTTTGATCTGGTCTCAACATCTCTGACATCTAATTGGAATTGGAATTGGAATTGGAATTTTGAGGTGAGTTTTCCTTGAGCGAAATTTCGTCAATCAGTCCAAAATTTGTGCCGATAATGACTGAACCCCGATTGGTCGGCAAACAGTTGGTGATAACTTCGTTATTGCCTAAAGAATTAAGATAGATTCTTTTAACGGTATCCTGTTCTAAATTGAAATAAAAGATCTTTTTGTCCAAAACCGCCACGAAAGTTGTGTCCGAGACCCACTTCACATCAGTAAAACTAGCACTTAACAAATATTCTCCGGCTTCTTTCACCCGATCCCGCGCAGTTTGATAGGTTTTGCGGGTTAGAAACTGCCCTTGTTCGTTATAAATCTCTACCACCGGTGTTTCACTATCGACGCTCTCCCCAAAAACCAACAAC
>DAORIL010000990.1:0-2015 GCA_035438525.1 Pyrinomonadaceae bacterium | reverse complement strand
TAATTGTTTTAACTACAACCCCAAATCTTGAAGAAGCAGAAAGTTTGGCTCAGAAAATAGTCGAAGCAAGGCTTGCGGCCTGTGTGCAAATTTTGCCTCAAATGAAATCCTTTTATCTGTGGGACGGTGAGGTTCAAAATGATGCGGAATATTTGCTTTTAATCAAAACTTTGCCGGAAAAATTTATAATTCTGGAAAGTTTTATCCAGGGAAATCACAGTTACGAAGTTCCTGAAATCGTGGCAATTTCCGCCGAAAAAGTTTCTAAAAATTATTTGAATTGGATGATTGAAAGTTTAAATGGATAAAAGTGAAAAGGTGAAAAAGTTTTGATGATTTTACTCAACAGTCTTTTTCACCCTTTTACTTTTTCACTTTTATCTACTTCTTATTATTTAATTCGACTGCACAAGTTTTGATAATAAAATCAACCGCATCTCTCGGCGAATCAGTTAGATGCATTAAGCCTAAATCCACAGAATTTATCATCTTTTCATTGAGCATGGTTGAAGTGATCCATTGCAGTAATCCGCGCCAATATTGTGAATTGAACAAGACGACCGGAAAATTACGGATCTTTCTGGTTTGAATCAGCGTCAAGGCTTCAAACATTTCGTCCATCGTGCCAAACCCGCCGGGGAAAATGATGTAGGCATTACTGTATTTGATAAACATTGTCTTGCGGACAAAGAAGTATTTAAAGGTCAAAGATTTGGTTTGGTAAGGGTTTGGAATTTGTTCAAAAGGTAATTCAATGTTGCATCCAATAGAAGTTTTCTTGGCATCGAATGCGCCGCGATTAGCCGCTTCCATGATGCCGGGACCGCCGCCGGTTATTACTTCAAATCCGGCTTCGGCTAATAATTTCCCAGTTTCACGAGCTGCAATATAGTTTGGATCATCTTCTTGAGTGCGGGCGGACCCAAAGACCGAAACTCCTTTGGTCACAGTTCCAAGCGAATCAAATCCGCCGACAAATTCGCCCAAAATCCGAAAAACACGCCACGAATCCGAGGTTTTGAATTCATCTTCCATTTCAGGAGAACGAAGCAGAACTTCGTCTTCGGTTGTTTGCCAGTAAGGTTTTTCCTCAAGCTCTTTAGCTTCGGCAATGGTCGCCGGTTCAATTGTTTTTTTAGTTTTTGTTGTTTTAGTAAGTTTTGCCATAAAAAGTTTAGGAAGTTTAGGAAGTTTAGGAAGTTTAGGAAGTTTAGGAAGAAAATTATCCTTCCTCAGCTTCCCAAACTTTCCGAACTTCCTAAACTCAAATTCCCATAATGTTGTAACCGCAATCAACGTAAATGGTTTCGCCCGTTATGGCGGAAGCTAAATCGCTGACCAGAAAAAGTGCGGTGTTGCCGACTTCACGGGCTTCGACATTGCGTCTTAACGGCGATTTTTCGCCAATATGCGACAATAAACTGCCCATATTTTTTACTCCGCGAGCCGAAAGCGTATTGATCGGACCCGCGCTGATCGCATTGACACGGATATTATGTTTGCCCAGATCAGCAGCCAGATAACGGGTTGAGGCTTCCAAAGCGGCCTTTGCTACGCCCATCACGTTGTAATTTGAAACAACTTTTTCCGCGCCGTAATAACTCATCGTGACGATGCTGCCGCCGTCTTTCATCAACGGCATTGCTGCCAATGCAACCTGTGGAAGCGAATAGGCACTAATTTCTAATGCCGTTAAAAAAGCTTCGCGGGAAGTCGTCACAAATTCGCCTTCGAGAGCTTCGCGCGGAGCAAAAGCGATTGAATGAACGACAAAATCAAGTTTGCCGTATTCTTTTTTTACCGTTTGAAAAGCAGCTTCAACTTCTGCTTGTTTGGTTACATCACAGGCAACAACGGTTGCGCCTTCCATTCCGGCAGTTAATTTCTCAACATTTTCTTTGAGCCGTTCGCCTTGATAAGTAAAAGCTAATCTCGCACCATGTTCGGAGCAAGCCTGAGCGCACGCCCAAGCGATTGAACGCTTGTTTGCGACACCAAAAATCATTCCAACTTTG
>DAORIL010000989.1:0-2019 GCA_035438525.1 Pyrinomonadaceae bacterium | reverse complement strand
TTTTTTTAATTATTCAAAGATGTTGTGAAGTAGAAAAAGCTAAACGCTATAAGTCACTGTCTGAACTCCGTCAAAACTTAAAAGTTGCTTTTGATGTGCTTTTGGGAAGGGAATTAGGCACAAATCGTGCATTGCAATTGTTGACAACCATTAACAGTCGAATTGAAAAAGATAAAGTTTATTTTATAAGAGAGATAATAGAGTTTATTAATGCTTATTCAACTATACCCGTAAAGGAAGGACGAATAAAACTGTCTTATGACTTTAAAGATCAGTTGTTTCAGGCACTTAAAAACGAGAAAGTTCAACCGCATTTAAGAACATTCCTAACTACTTTTAGAGAAATGGCGGAAGAAGGAAGTCATGGATTTTCTTATGCGGAAGTTATTGCTGATAGAATGAAAATTATTTTTGAAGGGGAGCGTATCAAATAAACTGTGTAAATGAGTTTTCTCCAAAGCCGTTCATCGGCACTCGTCCTTCAAAAAGTATGGCAAATTGATTCATCGCCGCGCTCCAATTCGATATGGGCATTGTCCATTTTTTTGCAATATTTCGCAATGCCAAAAACAGGATTTTCTGCACCGCTTCGTCGTTTGGAAAAAGAGCGCGGTTTTTGATGATTTTCCGCAATGAGAAATTCAACGACTCAATCGCGTTCGTTGTATAAATTGCCCGCCGGATTTCCGGTGTAAATTGAAACAGCGGGACGATGCGCGTCCAATTCGACTGCCACGAGCGAGCGACGACCGGATAGCGCGTTTCCCATTTTTCGACCATTTCCAAGAGCCGCGTTTCGGCTTCTTCCAAACTGCAAGCCCGATAAATCAATTTCAAATCCGCCGCCACTTCTTTGCGCTCCTTGTAGGAAACGTAACTCAATGAATGCCGCACCAGATGGACAAGGCAAAGTTGGACTTGCGTTTTCGGAAAGACGGCTTCTATCGCTTCGGGAAAACCTTTCAAGCCATCCACGCAGGCGATAAAAATATCTTCGATGCCGCGATTTTTTAACTCCGTAATGATCGAGAGCCAAAAGGACGCGCCTTCCGACTCCGCCATCCAAATCCCTAAAACTTCTTTCAAACCCTGTAAATTCACGCCGATCACCAAATACACCGCTTTGTTTATGACGCGCTTTTGTTCACGCACTTTGACCACCAGCGCGTCCAAATAAAGTATCGGATAAACCTTCTCCAACGGACGCGATTGCCACGCACGGACTTCTTCCAAAACCGCTTCGGTCGCTTGCGAAACCAGTCCGGGCGAAACTTCAACCCCGTAAATCTCGTGCAGATGAGCTTCAATCTCGCGCGTCGTCATTCCGCGGGCATAGAGCGAAATGATTTTCTCGTCAAAACCGTCAAATCTGGTTTCCCGCTTCTTGATAAGCTGCGGTTCAAACGTCGCATTCCGGTCACGCGGGACTTCAATCTCGACCTGTCCGCGCTTGCCTTTGATCGTCTTGGCGGTGGTTCCATTTCTCGAATTGCCGGTGTGTTTTCCACCCGAAGCGTGTTTCTCATAGCCGAGATGATGCGTCAACTCGCCCGCCAAAGCCCGCTCGACTAAAGCTTTGGTCAGTTGCTGCAACAAACCGTCATCGCCGAGTAAGTCATCCGGTTTCTCATATTCCTTCAATAATTCATCAAGTAATTCCTGTCTAATTGGCATAACATCTCCTCCATTAAAATAAATGTTCATTTCTGCCATTTACACAGATTTTTTTACACCCTCGCCACTTTTTAACACGATTTACAATTTTTGCAAAATAGCTTTGATTCAAAAAGCTTTTATTAAGTCATAAACAGAACTGTTTCATAATGCTATTGGGGAAAGTATCCATTCACAAAGAGCCATTCTTTCCAAATTCGAACCTGATCTTCTATTTTTAAAACTTCCCGTGTGTTTGGCGGATTGTCTACCCTTTTTGATAGAAACTGCAGTGCTGTTATACTTCTAGAGAAATAAACTATATCACAGTTTACGTTACAATCTTCACACTGAGAAATTTCCTTC
>DAORIL010000988.1:0-2020 GCA_035438525.1 Pyrinomonadaceae bacterium | reverse complement strand
TAAATCCCGAATATTCATTTTCGAGAAACTGATCAGGCGATAACAAGTTTTTGAACGAAAAATTCATTTTTTTGGAACGGATCGGTCGTCCGATGAAACAAAATAATCTGGTATTTTTCAAGATTCCCTGACGTTGTAAATGTTGGAGTTGAAAAAGCCTTGCTTGATTGATAAGGACCAGATCGTTGTTCTTTTGTTGCGATGTAATTCGTTCCAAGACTTCCTTGGCCCCCAGATCGTCATTGCTAACCTCACATTCAAAATCAACAATTGTGCCAACGGGTAAATTTGTCAGCAAAAAATTGAGTTGACTAAAAAGGCTGTTCCATTCAATGACATCCAACCCGTCACTCGGAATAGGAATTAATTCTAAAGCGGTATAAATATGAGTTTTGGTTTCAATTACTTCTTCATGGTTCCAAAATCCGCGATAGTTTAATGATTCTGTCAATTTTCCGGTTGGGAGGCGCGGGTCAAAAGCCCAACTTAAACTTTTACCGATGATGGTCATCACCAGTTCAATCAAGGTCGTTAAAACACCTGAATACCAAATTAGAAAGCTGACAATTGTAAATAAGAAAATAGTTAATAATAAATCCATAAAACTAATCTCAAAAGAAGCAAAGGTTGAGTCTTGAAAGCTTAAAAACTTAAAGACTTGAAAACTGGTGGTTAAGCGGCAATTACTTGATTTTTTTGAAGTGCGGCATTAAAGAAGGTTTCCAAAAACGGTCTTTGGTTCGTCCTATATAGGAAGTCGGTTCTTTTAATCCATGTAAGACCAGCTCGACTGAACCATTAGGATTGATCCAATGGAGGACTGAAATTAAGACAGCAAAAAGCAATCCAACGACAAATCCGGCAATTGTCGGGTCTAAATGAATTCCAAAGAAACTGATTTTTCCCAAGCCGATCATTTCAAAAATTAACCAGCCTAAAATCCACGAAAGGGCACAAATAACAGCTTCCTGCCAAGTTAAACGAAGGATCCAAAAATCAATGTCATAAATTGGCTCGGTTAAAACCCGATAGGTTGGGATAATATCTCTTTGATGCGCCATTATTTAATTATGAAAAAAAAAGACAAGAGGCTAATCCTGTCTTTGAATGGAGATTTTACGAACAAAATTGAATCAATTTATTTAATTTGAATCGGTCCGCCGCCGCCGGCCAAGCCAATCAGGAAGTTTACTATCACAGGGGCAAAGGCCCATAAAAAAATAAATCCAAATATTCCCAGCATGGTAGGAACACCCTGCCGCCGATAAACCATTGCAACACCAACTGCGACAATTGCGGCTAATAATGAAATAGGTAAGCGCAATTTGTCATAAACAAGCTGAATTAACTGCACAACCGAGGTTTTGATCTTATCTCCGGCAGTTTCTACATCTTGGTTTTGGGCTTGAACGGTTTGAATCGTCGAAATCCCTAAACTGTCAGCCATCGGTGCAGCAAATCCGAAGATACCGATAAAAAGTAAAAGACTAAAAGTAAAATGTCGAATTAAAGTCATATCTCACAACTCCTTAAAGTAGATTCAGATTAAGGGGCAAAGAATCTAACTAAATTGATTCTACTTGCTAAGATATTTAAAAGTCAACCAAAATCTTTGTTAAGTTTTATTAAATTAACAAAGATTAACAGGGAAAGAAAAAAAAGAGAAAAGTTGTTGATAACTTTTCTCTTTTTGAATTAACGCAGTCTGAGTCTGACAAGTCGGCGGAGTTCATCCGCCATTTTCTTGGCAAAATCTGCTCCGTTGCCTTTCTTAACCTCGCATAAAAGGTAGTGGTTTTCCCCAAAAAGAAATTCCATCCCCTTCTTGTCCGAAAAAGAAGTTATGTTTAAACCAACTCCAAAAACAATGATCTTTTGTTTCCGGGCGTTGGAAATAATTGTTTGCAGTAATTCGAGAGCACCCGGTTGCCCATCGGTAAAAATGATGACCAATGGACGCGAGCCTTTGATTTCATTAAAAAAGACCGGCAATGATTCGTAAAAATCATCGCCACCAAGC
>DAORIL010000987.1:0-2040 GCA_035438525.1 Pyrinomonadaceae bacterium | reverse complement strand
ATTTTCTAATCGTTTTTTCTCAATATGTCCGTTTGCGCTCATAAGAATTATGCTGTTTTCCCTTTACCTTTTGAATAATCGCGTTTGCGCGGCTCAACTAAACTCACATCTATCGACTCATAACTTAAAATCGGTGCCTCGGCAGACCATTCAGCGATAGTTGATTTCATAAAGTTATCGTCATCACGGTCTGGGAAATCAGGTTTGTAATGTGCTCCCCGAGATTCATCCCGATTTAAAGCGCCAAGTGTGATAACTCTTGCTAATTCAAGCATATTCCAAAGCTGTCTGGCGTGCGGAATGGCTTGTGTCGCCCATAGATTAGAATCGTTAATTGAAATATGTTTAAATCTATCTTGGAGCTCAATTAATTTTTCGTCAGTTGCCTTCAATTTGTCATTGTATCTAACAACCGTGACGTTATCAGTCATCCATTTGCCTAATTCATCATGCAATTTATATTGGTTTTCTTTGCCTTCGTTTTTGGCAATCGAATCGTTAATTGCCTGTTGACGTTTTAATTCCGCAGTGTGTATGCCGTTTGATTCAGTGTTTTTACGTTCAACATTTTTGGCATATTCAATTGCGGCAGGGGCCGCGGTAAAGCCACCATAAACACAAGAAACTAAGGAGTTTGCCCCAAGCCGATTAGCACCGTGAATTGAATAATCACATTCTCCGGCAGCGAGCAAACCTGGAATATTTGTGCGTTGTTCAAAATCAACCCATAATCCACCCATTGAATAATGAACGCCCGGGAAAATCCGCATCGGAACATAGCGCGGATCGTCACCGACAAACATTTCGTAAATTTCGAGAATGGCGCCAAGTTTGCGGGTCAAAGTTTCAGGATCAATATGAGTTAAATCTAAATAAACCTGATTTTCACCGGCAACGCCGTAACCTTCAATGCAAACTTGGAAAATTTCGCGGGTTGCAATATCACGCGGCACGAGATTTCCATAAGCAGGATATTTTTCTTCGAGAAAATACCAACGTTCAGCAATTGGAATATCTTTTGGATTACGTTTGTCGCCTTGATTTTTCGGCACCCAAACTCGACCGCCTTCGCCACGAGCAGATTCTGACATTAACCGAAGTTTGTCTTCGCCAGGAATTGAAGTTGGATGAACTTGAATAAATTCGCCGTTGGCATATTTTGCGCCTTGTTGATAGGCGGCGGAAACCGCACTGCCAGTGCAAGTCATTGAATTGGTAGATTTTCCGAAAATGAGTCCGGGTCCGCCTGTCGCCATTATTACAGCATCAGCTTGGAATTCTTTTAATTCAAGTGTTTGCAGATTCATTGCAATTAATCCGCGACAAACCTGATGGTCGTCTAACACTAACGACAGCATTTCCCAACCTTCGTATTTATTTACCTTTCCGGCTGCTTCGTATTTGCGAACTTGCTCATCGAGCGCATACAAAAGTTGTTGTCCCGTTGAAGCTCCGGCAAATGCCGTTCGGTGGTGCAAAGTTCCGCCAAATCGACGGAAATCAATCAAACCCTCTTGAGTGCGGGAAAATGGAACGCCCATCCGATCAAATAAATAAATGATTTGGGGCGCCATATCACACATTCGTTTAACAGGAGTTTGGTTGGCTAAAAAGTCTCCGCCGTAACAGGTATCGTCCAAATGTTTGGCAGGGGAATCTCCCTCGCCCTTTGTATTAACGGCCCCATTGATTCCGCCTTGAGCGCAAACTGAATGCGACCTTTTGACGGGAACAACAGAGATTAAATCTACATCATGTCCGGCTTCGGCAATTTTCATTGCTGCTGCCAAACCTGCTAAACCACCGCCAACAATCGCTATTTTGATATTTGTAGCCATAAAATAACCTTAAAATTTCCTTGATTCGTTTGTCTTTTCAACTTTTTCAACTTTTTGTTCACAGAGGAAACCAGGAAGTAATCCACATGGTCGGACAAATGAAAAAGCAGCATTTGTTCCAATTGCAAAAAGTCCGATTCCAACAGCCGCAACTCCTTTTAATAACAAGTTTTGTGCTTTTTCACCAATGACAATTCCCCAA
>DAORIL010000986.1:0-2042 GCA_035438525.1 Pyrinomonadaceae bacterium | reverse complement strand
TACCGGATTGAATTGGCAGATTTACAGCGGTCCCGGCTTTATCGGTGCGGTCGATATTCCGAAAGATGTTTGGTTTCACCTCCGACTGGAAGTGGTTGGCGCACAGGCAAAACTATACGTTAAAGATATGGAAAAACCTGTGTTGGTCGTGGATGATTTGAAAAGCGGTATTCAGAAAGGTCCAGTAGCGTTAGCTGTTCTGACGGGCGCGACTTATTTCTCAAATTTTGAAGTGCGCGAAACTGCTCCTGTGCCTTGGAAACGTAATCAGCCGCTGATGCCTGCCGGAACTTTAACTAAATGGAGTCTGTCGCCGTCATTTGATGCTCTGGCGCGAAATCTAGAAAAACCGCTTTCACAAACGGAGCGCGATTCCATCAAATGGCAGAATGTCGAAGTAGAATCACCCGGTTTCGTTCCCATCAATCGTTATCGCGAAAGTCCGCATCCGAGAGTGACATTTGCCAATGATTTTTCAAAGCGTTTGGATCCGCAGCCGGGAATGAAAGTCGTTTATGCGCGAACCAATATCGTTTCCGAAAGTGACCAAATCAAAAAACTTTATCTTGGTTACAGTGATGATGTCAGTGTCTTTTTGAACGGCAAAATTTTGTATCGGGGACGCAGTGCTCAGAATTTTCGTGATCCTGCATTTTTGGGAATTATGAATCCCGAAAATGATGCGGTTTATCTTCCGTTGAAAAAAGGTGATAACGAATTGATGTTGGCGGTCAGCGAACTTGGCGGCGGTTGGGGATTCATTTGCCGTTTGGCCGATTTGGAAAATTAGATATTAGTTACAAAAAAATGGGAATAGTAACTTTTAATATTGAGAATGAAGACTAAATCTATAATTTGTTTGCTTTTGTTGCTCGGCTATTTTTCGGCGACAAAAAGTTTTGCCCAGGAAATCATTGAACAAGGCAAACTGATTTTATACAAATACCAACTTCCAATGGGGGCAGAAACTTACCAAATTTCGTCTGAGGGCAAAGCACTCTCGCTCAAGACAAATTTCAATTTAAGTTTTGTCGGCGGAAAAGTTTCGGTGACAACAGATTTAAGAGTCAGAAAAACCGATTACCGACCGATTTTGTTTGAGAGTAAAGGAACTACTTCGACACGAACTGAAATTGATACCAAGATTGAAGTTAGCGATAACAAAGCCACAATCCAAACAGGCTCAAATGTTAAAGAAGAAAAGATTTCGGGTAATTTTTTCACTATTTCTCATCCCGCACCAATCGCTCCGCAAATGATGTTATTTCGATATTGGCAACGAAATAAGATCAAAGATAATTTAGCCGTTCTCCCCGGCGGAAACACGAAAATAAAGTTTTTAGGCGAAGATAAAATAACGATTTCGGGAAAGCCCGAAACTCTCTCCCGCTATTGCATTGAAGGCGTAATGTGGGGCTGCGAAACGGTCTGGTTTGACCAAAAGCAGAACCTCGTTGCATTGGTCGGAGCAGATGCTGAAATGGATAGATTTGAAGCAATTAAAGAAGGCTATGAATCTTTGCTGTCTTTTTTTGTGGCGAAAGGAGCCGAAGATGCAGTTAATCAACTTAAAGAATTAAGCCGTCAAGTTAAACCGTTGGAGCAAGATAAATTTGCGATTGTCGGCGCAATTTTAATTGATGGAAATGGCGGCGAACCGCTTCCAAACAGCGTTGTTTTAATCGAAAACGGACGCATCAAAACGGTTGGCAAACAAACTGAGGTCAAAATCCCGGATAATTTTCGAGTTGTCAATGCTCAGGGAAAATCTATTCTGCCCGGACTTTGGGATACGCACGCTCACGCCACGCAAGCGGAATGGTTTCCGGCTTCGCTGGCAGCAGGAATTACGACAATGCGTGATGCAGCTAACGAATTTGAATTTATTGTTCCAATTCGTGATTCAATCAAAGCAGGACAAATCACAGTTGCGCCTCGTCTGTTGCTGGCAGGTTATATTGACAGCGGAGCAGATGCGCTCGGAAGTATGAAAGCGGAAACGCCGGAAGAATCGAGAAAAATTGTCAATGATTATCATCGCG
>DAORIL010000985.1:0-2048 GCA_035438525.1 Pyrinomonadaceae bacterium | reverse complement strand
GATTTTTCAGATTGCCGCAAATGCCATCAGGAAGTTTCAGCCACCAAGAGTTTCGGGGTAAAATTCGACCACTCCAAACACCTCAAAACTGATTGTGCAGTTTGTCATAAATCAGGTGCGGGGGGAGTCAATTTCTCTGTTCCAAATAGTAAAACAGCCCATACCACTTGTTTCCAATGTCATTCTCCGATGAAAGACAAAGGCAATTTTACTTCGAGCAAATGTTTCCAATGCCATCAGGTTGGCGGAACAAATAATATTGAGCCTTCACCACAGAAAATCCCCGGCAATTTTGCCCATCAGAAGCATAATTTCTTAGATTGCGATAATTGTCATACCTCCAATCGCGGTCAGATGAATGTGCCAACGGTGGCGATGCACAAAGCAAACAAAGCAACTATAAGTTGTGCCACCTGCCATAATAATCAGGCAGCATTTGGCGAAGATTTTACTAATTGCAAACGTTGTCATACAAACGGAAGTTTTAAATTTTAATACTCGTAACGGCTTTATAATTGTTATTTAGCATTTTAAAAGGGTCCTTGACAATTGAATATTTTTTCAAAAGGAGTGTGATAAATGAAGAACAATCATTTTAAAGTTTTAGTTATTACAATATTTTCTTTTTCGTTTCTGGCTTTGACGTTTTTTCAAACAAATATGCCAACCAAGGTAATGGCTGATGATGAAATTGCTGCCGAATATAAGGCAAAATGCACCATGTGCCATACAGCAAAAGCCGAAAAGTTTTTCGATCCGGCAAAATCCATTGAAGTTTTAACGGGGGTCATTCTTCAGGGAAATAAAACAAGTAAACCGCCAATGCCGGGTTTTGAGGTAAAAGGAATGAAACCCGAATTAGCAAAAGCCCTGGCGGAATATATGGTAGCTTTAAGAAAACCGGCAGAAGCGAATTCAAACACGATTTCTCCAAATGTTAATGCAAACATTGTTAATTTAAATTCCAATACAAATGCTTCCGCTTCTAATTGTGTTTGCCCGCAAACAAATTCCACAGTTGCTAATTCAAACATTTCCAACACCATTTCAAATACGGCAAATACAAATACTTCGGCAGTCGCAACAAAAGTTGATGAACAGACAATTGCAACTTATAAAACAAAATGTTCCGGCTGTCATAGTCCGAAAGCTGAAAAGTTTTTTGATTTAACTAAAACCGATGAAGTTTTTTTAGAAGTTGTGTTAAAAGGTAAGAAGACCTCGAAACCACCAATGCCCGGTTTTGAAGATAAGGGTTTAAAACCGGAAGAAGCAAAAGCATTGATAAATTATATGAAATCACTAAGAGTTGAAAACAAATGATTTAACAACTAACCGCCCCTAATTATCAAATAAAAACAGCCTGTTTTATAAGCAGGCTGTTTTTTTGTGTCACAGTTCCAATTCAAAGAGGTAGTTTAATGGTTGACTGTAAATAAAGTAATGAAGATAGCAATTACCAGAAATAGTCCGATGAAATAAGCGATAAAACCAAAGATTCTGGCAAATACTCTGAATTTCAAGGATGGAGGCGGAACTAAAATCGAATCCAAGGTTCCTTCGGCTACCATTCTTTCATATTCTACTGGACGCTCTTCCATAAACCAGGACAATCTCATTTTTCCGGTGAACATCACAATATCCATCGGGAAGTTTTCCGGTCGCAGATGGTTATGGAAAAAATGAAAGGCGAATATGAATGCGGTTGCTAACAATGCCTCTTCGCTATGAACGATCATGGCAATATTTAGCACTACGCCAGGTAAAAACATGGTAAAGAAATTAGGGAACCAAAGCATTAATCCCGAAAATCCGATTACTGGAACTCCCCAAAAGACAGCGAAATAATCAAATTTTTCCCAATAGGTAAAACGGTCTAATTTGGGTTTCGGTCCGAGGTAGAAAAACCAGCGAAACATATTGAACGCATCAATGAAATCCTGTTTACGGATCATCATTGAGTTTACTCCCCACAGAACAGACCAATCACGCTCAATAAATGCCTTTTTAATTACAAACCAAAAGTGATAACCGGCATATCCGAAGGT
>DAORIL010000984.1:0-2056 GCA_035438525.1 Pyrinomonadaceae bacterium | reverse complement strand
ATTTAAGAAATGCTTCATGAACCAACGCAGTCGGTTGCAATGTATGTCCGTCACGTTCACTTTTTAAATAATGAGCCGCTAAACGACGAAGTTCAGCATAAACAAGGGGAATCAATTCTTCAACCGCTTCGCTTTTTCCTTCATTAATATTCTGTAAAAGTCGCGTTACCTCGCGGGTTTCATCTGTTGGCAAGCTCATTTTTATTTTGATTTTACAGTTAATTAAAAAAAATCCAAATTTTTTTTTGAGGTTGTTGTGTTTTTTGTCAAAGAATTTCGCGTATTGGGGCGAGAACAAAATTACAAACTTTTTATTTAGAGGTAAAAAAGATGACAATCGCCCCAAATTTTATCAAACGAACTCCGATTTTGCCCCGAATTGCCCAAGGTGAAGCCAATGCTTTTGAAGAATTTATCAATTCTTACGGAAATCTGGTTTGGTCAATTGCCAAAAAATTTGCCCACAATGCCCAAGATGCAGAAGATGCCGTTCAGGAAGTTTTTATGGAAATTTGGCAAACTGCGGGGCGATTTGATGAAACAAAGGCCTCGGAGGTTACTTTTATTTCCCTGATTGCCCGCCGCCGTCTGATTGATCGGGTCCGAAAAGTTTATCGTCAACCCACTTTTCAGCCTATTGATGAAGTTTTTGAAACTCAACCCAACATCTTAGAAAATGTTGTGTTGACCCAAATTGAAGCCAAGAAAGCAGTGATAGCCATGCAACAAATTCGCCCTGAACAACGTGAATTAATGATGATGACAATTTTTGAAGGAATGTCACATGGGGAAATTGCCGAAAAAACCAGCCTTCCTTTAGGAACTGTTAAAACACACATTCGCAGAGGTTTTGAAAGTGTCCGCAAAATCATGAGTAAAAATGTTTTCCAACATGCAACAGCCTAAACTGAATTTACTTCCATTCTGTTTGAGAATAAAATTGCTCATAATTTTTATTTAAAGAGGAAAAAAATTGAGTGATTTAATTCGTTTTGGCGTCAGCATTGAAAAAGATTTATTGGACAATTTTGATAATTTGATTGCCGTCAAAAACTATGCAACCCGCTCTGAGGCATTACGTGATCTGATCCGTGAGTCCTTAATCGAACAAAAAATAGACAACCATTCTGAGACCAAAGTTTTGGGAAGTTTAACCCTTATTTATGACCATCACGCTTCTAACTTACTGCAAGAAATGGCAAACGTGCAGCATCAGCATCATGAATTAATTTTATCCGTGATGCACCTACACGTTAGCCACGATGATTGTATGGAAGTAATCGCCCTTAGCGGAAAAGTCAATAACATAACTGAACTAGCCAATAATTTGGTTAGTTTGAAAGGTATCAAAAACGGTAAATTGTTTTTAACCTTGCCATCGTCGAACATAATAAGCTAATGTCGTGTTACGTTTTCAGATTTCGTGTTATTTATGGTAGAAAATATTTATGAAAAACCAAATTATTCCGATTTCATTTTTTATTTTATTTTTTGCCCTAAACATTTTGGGCCAAAGTGCGAATAAGGTTTCTGGTGTAGTGGTCAACTCGCAAAATGAATTTGTCCCGGGAGCGATTATTTCTTTAGAGAATTCAAATGAAAAAAAGCCGTTTGTAACTGATAAAGATGGATTTTTTTCATTTGATACTCCGCAAGAAACGATAAATTTGATTGTCTCGGGCAAAAATATCCAAACCAGAACCTTTACTTTTACGGCCGAACAATTTTCTCAAAACCTGAGATTAGTTATCTATTACACAATTGCTCCAATTCACGAGGAATTAGTTATTAGTGCTGAAACTCTTGAACCAACCATTGAGCGCCGAAATGAAAAAATTTATGACCAAACACTTTTTTCCCGCGATGACCAGATTTTTCAAGCTCTGGATGCGGGAATCAATGCGGGACAACACGAAGGTGGCGGTAAATCTCTGGAAATCAGACGTTTTGGTTTTAATCTCGACCACGGTGGGATAAATGGCGGGTTGAAAGTCTTAACTGATAATGTCCAACAAAATCAAGGCACACAAGGTCACGGACAAGGCTATTTGGGCAG
>DAORIL010000983.1:0-2058 GCA_035438525.1 Pyrinomonadaceae bacterium | reverse complement strand
AGTGGAGCGAATTTGGAGGTCACAGGTTTCATCAGAACCAATGCGAATTCGTTCTTCCGAAAAGAGTTCGGTGCGTTTTTCCTTGCCTACTTCAATGTGAATGATAATGCCGCTAGCCATTCGTTAAATCCAAAACTTAACTATACAACATTTATGATTTTGATAGAACTTTCGAGTGCTTAAAATTAAAATTTGGTCTTTAATTATTTGTAAATTGTGAAAATTAAACTTATTTATGTCAAAATATTTTTATGAGTGAACCAAAATTTATCGAAGACCGCGAACAATTGGAAAAACTAGCACCCGTCACAAAAGCTCCGATGAAACATCACGTTTTTGTTTGTAACGGAAAATCGTGTTCCGCAGTTGGAAGTGCCGAAGTCAAAAAGGCCTTTGAGGAGCAATTAGAAGCCAAAAATCTCCGTTACGGAAAACGATCAAAAGGTAGAAATCCAAATGGTTCGGTTGTTTTAACCGATTGTAGTTCAGTCGGATTTTGTTCGATCGGCGCGGCAGTTTTGGTTTATCCCGAGGGTATTTGGTATGCTCAGGTTCGTGCCAAGGATGTGCCTGAAATTATCGAAGAACATCTTGAAAAGGGAAATATTGTTAAAAGATTATCTTTGATTGAATTGAATAAAAGTGAATAAAATCAATCAATTTTTGCCAAACATAACTGGCTGAGTCCAGGCAAATTTTCCGTTGGATTCAATTACTTTGGCACGGACATACATTTCATCGCCCCGAAAATCATAAACTGCAGGATTATTTACAACTTCGCTTAAAATCTTTCCATTTTTACCAACAAACTGAACTCTGTATTTGCTGTTTTTCAATTCGCGGATGTTTACTGTCATATTTTTATCCGTAACTTGAAAATCATTTAATTCAACTCCTGTTGAGGCATAAAAATCACCTTTTTCCAGTGATGAAAGGATTTCATGGGTAGTTAGTTGTTCCGCCCGAACATAAATCCATCCTTTGCCTGGGAGCGAAGCATTACTATTCCAGGGAGTTTTAAAAGTATGCGCGTCATCAACAGCAATTCCATAAACAAGTTTACCGCTCGATAAAATACTATCCCACATTTCTTCTAAACCCGGTTTACCGCCTCCGCCGAGATTGTTGACCAATGGGTGCCCGTTAAAAATTTCAAAAAGTTTATAATTCTCAATTTTTTTGAGATCTTCGGTAGTAATTGCCCAACCAAAATTAGGATGATTGATGTGTGGGATTCCTTTTGCGCTGCGGATTTCATCGACATTATTTTGAATCAAATCAGCAACTGATTTCCCTCCCTGCGGCTGAACCGTTTGGTCAACATTCAAACCATTGATGTGAATTGGTTTATCACCAAATTTATCACTAATTTCCTCGCCGGGGATGAGTAAAAACTGACCTTCGGCGGCGAAAATTGAATTTAAGCCATCAACTTTAGTTATAAAATTATGATCGGATAAAACCAGAAAGTTGTAGCCTTGTTCACGATACCAGCGAACTACTTCGTCGGGGGTTGAATCGCCGTCACTGTTGATGGTATGGGTATGAGTGTTTCCCTTAAACCATTTTAATTTTTTTTCTGGTTGAGGTATTGGGAGGGCAGAGAAAACCTGGTCAAAATTATAAAAAAATACAAGAATGACCAGTAAAAAATTGATAAATAAAAATTTTCGCAAAAGGTTTCCCCCTACCTAATTTGAAGCAAAAAGTGCATCTAATTTTTTACTCAATTCCGCATTTGAAGCCAATTTTGCCCTAATTGCCTGAGCCTCTTGTATATTTCCCTTTTTGTAATTGGCCAAAGCTAAATTATAAAGGGTTGGTTCGTGTTTTGGATCAATGGTTAAAGATGTTTGAAATTCTTTAATTGCCCGGTCGTAATCCGGAGTTGATCTTTCAACAAAGGTTATTCCCAAATCCGTGCGAACGGCAATGTCATCCTTTTTAAGGGCTAGTGCTTTTTCATACCATTTTTGCGCGTCTTCCCATTTTCGGGCATCAAAATTCACATTACCCAACATAACCAAAATTGAATTGTCATTGGGTTTGATTTGATTA
>DAORIL010000982.1:0-2061 GCA_035438525.1 Pyrinomonadaceae bacterium | reverse complement strand
TTGGACCTGGATAAACCGAACCGTAAGCGTGTCCGCCAATTTGCTGATAAACGGGACAAGCATTCAAACACGCACCACAACGGATACAAGCCAAACTTTGGCGAGTGACGGGATGCGATAACATTTTTGAACGACCATTATCTAGCAAAACAATATGCAACTCTTCGGGACCTTCGGCATTACTATCCCATTTGGTTCCTGTAATTAGCGATTGATAGGTGGTTAATCTTTGCCCCGTTCCGGAACGCGGAAGCAGTTTCAAAAAAACGTCCAGATCAATTAAATTAGGGACAATTTTTTCGATTCCCATAATCGCAATATGCGTTTTTGGCAAACCAGTTGTCAGCCGAATATTTCCCTCGTTTTCAAGGATCAAAATCGTTCCGGTTTCGGCAACTCCAAAATTTACCCCGCTGATCCCAATTTCGCTTTCGGCAAACTTTTTCCGCAGAATATTTCGGGCAGTTTGGGTCAAAACATCAACATCTTCTGTTTCATTAATCCCAATTTTTTCAACAAATAGTTCGGCAATTTGCCGCTTGGTTTTATGAATCGCCGGAACCACAATGTGCGATGGGGTTTCTTCGGCAAGCTGAATTATCCATTCGCCCAAATCAGTTTCAACCGGAAAAATCCCTTCTTTTTCCAGCGCGGCGTTGAGGTGAATTTCCTCCGAAACCATTGATTTTGCTTTAACGACATTCTTGGCATTTCGCTCCTTTATCAAACCCAAAATAATGTTACAGGCTTCTTTTCCATCAACTGCCCAATGAATTTTTGCTCCGGCTTTTTCGGCATTGGCGGTAAATTTTTCGAGATATTGGTCAAGATGTAAAAGCGTTTCGTCCTTTATTTTTCGGGCTTTTTCCCTCATTCCTTCCCAATTATTGACCGATTGAATCGCAACTTTCCGCCGCTCGCCAAATGTTTTGGCAAGATTGTCCAATGCTCCGTGAAGCTGCGAATCTTTCAACGCAACCAAGGCATTTTGGTGGAAATTTTCGGACGTTTGATGGTTCATTTATTTGGTTTGCCCGCGAAACACGCGAAACCCGCAAAAAAAAGAAAAATGAAAAATTAAATTTAAATTGATGACCTAAAAACTATAAAACCTTTCTGCGTCTTTTAGTGTTCTTCGCGGGCAATCTAATCCTGCGAAGCTAAAATTTCAGCAATATGTTTCGTCTTAATTTTTGAGCCGGTTCGAGACAATTTACCGCCGATCTGCATCAGACAGCTTGAATCACACGCGACCACAAAATCTGCCCCTGATGCCTCGATATTTTCAATCTTTTTATCCAAAATTGCGTTTGAAATTTCGGCATATTTTACCGAAAAAGTTCCACCGAACCCGCAACACTCGTCTGAACCGTTTAATTCGACAAATTCAGCTTCTTCAACCTTTTGCAGGAGTTTTCGGGGCTCCGTTTTCAACCCTAAATCCCGCAAAGCGTGACAGGCATCGTGCCAGGTCACTTTTCCTGAAAGTTTTGCGCCAAATTTTTCTTTTTCCAGAATATTAACCAAAAAGGATGTCAATTCGTGCGTCTTTTCTGCAATTTTTTCGGCTCTGTCGCGCCATTTTTTATCTTTAGGAAAAAGTTCGTGAAAATGTTTGACCATCGCCACGCAAGACCCCGACGGCGAAACAATCACATTGGCGTCGGAACTTTCAAAAATTTCAATGAATTTCTCGGCAAATTTTCTTGCTTCTTTTCGATAGCCTGTATTAAAAGCAGGTTGTCCGCAACAGGTTTGGCGTTCGTCAAAAGTAACTTCGCAACCTGCTTTTTCCAAAACGTCAACCGTTGCCACACCAACTTCGGGGCATAATTGATCAACCAAACAGGTTATGAATAAATTTACTTTCATTTAGCTAAATCCAAATTTTGGTTGAATTTATAAGACTTTCCTTTAATACTCGCAAAATCAATAATTTTCCCGCCGTATTTCAATTTAGTTTTCTCACCTAATTTTGACAAAATATTTGCTGAAACCAACTTACCGTTTTTCCACGAAATATCAACTACAAAACCACCGCGAGCGACCAAACCTTTGACA
>DAORIL010000981.1:0-2062 GCA_035438525.1 Pyrinomonadaceae bacterium | reverse complement strand
ATCAGCAATTGATGGAAACCGAAGTTTGCGGACGTTGGTTGGCGTTTAGTGCTTTGAATCCGATTATGGAAGTCGGACCCACCAAAAATGTGGCGTTCTGGAATTTTCCACGCGAACCGAAATACGATGCAACTTTGATTGCATTGTGGCGGATGTATGCCAGATTGCACCAAAAGTTGATTGATTATGGTTACGCCCACGCACAAGAAGCAAATAAAACCGGAATGCCGATCATTCGTCCGCTTTTTATGGTTGATCCGAAGTCAAAAGCGGCTTGGGAAAATTGGTGGACATATCTTTACGGCAAAGATATTTTAGTTTCGCCGATTTGGGAAAAAGATAAACGAACTCAGGAAGTTTATTTGCCGAAAGGCGAGAAATGGCAAGACGCCTGGGACGGCAAAATTTATCAAGGCGGACAAACCATCACCGTTAAAGCGGAATTGCATCAGCTCCCCATATTTACTCGCGTCGGTTCAAAAGTTAATCTCGGTGATTTGAATAAAGAGTGGCAAGAATCCTGGGAAATTGCTCAAAAGAAACCGGATTTGAAAGCGTTGGAAACCGAAGTCAAAGATTGGTTCGAAAAAAATAAGTAAGTTTGTTTTATGAACGGTAAAATTATCGAAAAAGAAACTGCCAAACATTATTTTTGGGGCGAGAACTGCGACAGTTGGGTTTTTGTTGATTCCGCAGTTTTGTCGGTCAAACAGGAAAAAATGCCAAGCGGAACGCGCGAAAAATTACATTTTCATTCTCAGGCGCAACAATTTTTCTTTATTCTGAAAGGTTCGGCAACATTTTATTTAGAAGGCGAAAAAGTTGAAGTGTCCGCACAAAAAGGATTATTAATTAAGCCAAACACCAAACATTTTATTGCCAATGAAACTGACGAATCGCTTGAATTTTTGGTGATTTCGCAGCCGACAACCAATAATGACCGAACGACCATTGATTAAGTTTGAGTAAATCTAAATGAGAAAAATAATTATCCTCGGCAGTTCGAGAAAAGATGGCGATACCAAAAAAATGGTGGACGAATTAGTTAATATCTCAAATTGGGATTGGCTTGATTTGAACGATTACAATATCAGTTATTACGATTACGAACATAAAAATCTGGACGATGATTACCTAAATTTAATGCGTCGAATTATTGCAAATTATGATGTTTTGATATTTGCGACACCTGTTTACTGGTATTCGATGAGCGGAATTATGAAGGTCTTTTTTGACCGTATTACCGATTTGCTTGATTCTGAAAAAGATTTGGGCAGGAAATTGCGAGGAAAAAGTATGGCGGCGTTGAGTTGTTCGGTTGGCGATAATTTGGGCGAAAATTTTTGGCTGCCGTTTAGCGAAACTGCCAGATATTTGGGAATGAATTATCTGGGGAATATTCATACAGTAGCTAATCAGAACGAAACCGAAAACCTACAAAATTTTGCGGCGATGATAGACGAAAAATCCAAATAAAAATGGTTGCCATTCAATCATAAAGTTATGAAAAAAATAATCTTTTTAATCTTTCTGGCAGTATTTTCAATTACAACATTTGCCCAACAGCCGAATCGCCCGACTTTGGTGGCAGGATTTCCTGTCAATTACGAGGAAAATTTGGTTGGCGATTACACTTTGCCGGAATTGTTAAAAACTTCTGATGGCAAAACTGTCACTGATGCAAAAACGTGGATGAATAAACGCCGTCCCGAAATTTTGAAAATGATTGAAGAAACGCAATTTGGAAAAATGCCTCCTCCACCGAAAAATATGGGTTTTGATGTTTTTGATAAAGGAACGCCCGTCTTTAACGGCAAAGCTATTCGCAAACAGGTGACGATTTATTTTGATAAAAACGACACCGAACATCAGATGTCGCTGTTGATTTATTTGCCTGCCAATGCCAAAGGAAAATGCCCATTGCTTTTAAATATTTCATTTTCTGCGCCAAATCAAATTGTTGATGATACAGGAATAAAAGTTGGCGAAATCTGGAATCGGGAAGGCAAAAAAATCAAAGCCGACCAACCGACCCAATTTGGCAAAATGAATGTTGAACAAT
>DAORIL010000980.1:0-2063 GCA_035438525.1 Pyrinomonadaceae bacterium | reverse complement strand
AAAAATGCAAAATGAATGCCGCGAATACAAAGCCGGCAAAGAGTCAACCGACACGATGTCCGATGAAATCCTCAAATTTTTGAAAAAAAACGAAAGGCGGCGACATCATCATTGTTCGACACGGTTTATTTATTACCGGCAACTGTGTTTCCAACGATAATCGTAACCCCGAAATTAACGCTTACCGGACGGACGGCGTTTATTTGATAAACGCTTCCTCCAAATATCTTTACAAAGCTGAACTTGGCGAGGTTGACGGACTTCCGCTAATCGAAGATTTCGTCAGTGATTACGTCGCCGCCGTCAAATAAACGGACAGTGCAGAAAATTTAGAATCAGGAAAGGTTATCTGAAGCCGCATTTCCAAGATGCGCTTTATGGGAACGAGCACTTTGTCTATTAGCTGGTCTTTTCCCTCCCGCTGTGTAGGTGGCGGTTTCGCATGGCATTATTTAAATCGTTCGTCTGGGCGAGAATTTGAAGGACGATCAAAATTTAGAAGTTGAAAACAGTTAATAATGATGAGGGAAAGACGGGTATTCGTCGAAATACCTTCGATTTTACCAGTTTCTGTCTGTTTAATTCTTAGCTTGGTATTTGGAGGTTTTTTGTATTTTAGGGTTGGTGAAAAATTGATTAAGAATTTGTTGCAGAATCTTTAAAATCAATGGCACATACTTAATTCGCGAGAAACTTCGTCAAACTGCGGTGCATTAGATCTGCTCAAAGCTCCTTTCTGTCGTAGTCCCTCCCAAACGTCGAAACTTTTTTGCAGCAATTCACAGGATTTTGTCTGCGACTGCTCGTCAGCGGTGTATTGCTTCCAGTTTTTACCGTTCTCGAAATAAGTTTTCGCTAGGCGGCTTTGAATGCGGGCGTTATGCGGTGATTTGCTGGCAGCTTCTTCGGCGAGCGGAACGGCGCGAGAGAAAAATTCGGCGGCTCGGATGTGCTGCTTCATTCCGGCGAGTGCGATGCCCATTCCGGTATAGGTAATCGCCAGATCGTCTTTAGTGCGGGCGTTTTCAGGAGATTCAGCTAAATCCTTTTCGTATGTTGCCGCACCACACTCGTAATTGGCGAACGCCGCTTTGTAATCACCGATTTGGAGTTGAGCCTCAGCCATAAATCTGCACGTCAATGCCAGGTTTGTTTTGAATTCGTCGTTAGAAGCTTCGGAGGCGAGTTTCTTGATTATTTGCAGTGAGCGTTCGTAGAGCGGAATTGCTTCCTGCGCTTTGCCGCTTTCCCTTAAAACTCTGGCGAGATCGTTGTAACTGATACTGAGGTCTTCACGCCCGTTTGCATCCTTCGGATCGGCGGCAGACGCTTTTTCCGTTTCCGCAAGGACGTAACGAGCGTTTTTCTCCGCTTCAAGCAGCAGATTCTCGTCAACCAAAGAGTAACGAAGCACAGTCAAGGCGTTGAGCAAATACTCTTTTATTTGGGCATTATTCGGGTTTTGTGCCGCCAATTTTTCATATATTTCTACGGCTTTGCGCCCATTTTCCAAAGCGTCTGCCGTTTTGCCGATGGCATTTTGCTGCATTGCCAGATAAGTTAAATCTCCGGCGAGAAAAGTTTGTGCTTCTTCGTCCGACTGAATGGCGATTACTTTTTCGGCAATGGCAACGGCGCGAAAATGCTCGTCGAGTGCGCCGAGCGTATCGCCTAAGTTAGCATATCCTTCCGTCCCCTTGATGAGTGCACGCCGGGTGTAAAGATCGGCGAGCGCGAGGAGATTTTTTCGATTCTGCGGCTCGGCTTCGATCAGCAACAGACGAAGTTTCAATGCCTCATCGTAATTTTGCAAACCGTTCGGTAAATTATTGTCGGTGTTAAAAATATCGCCCACTCCTTCGTAAGATGCGGCTAATTCATGCTGAATTTCGTGGTCGGTTGGGTCGGTTTGATGCAAACGGCGGCGGATTTCGAGAGATTTTTGATAGCTTGTCATCGCACCTGCTGTATCGCCCAGATTTGAAAAAAAAGAATTGCCCTGAATTTTTCCGATGCGCTCATAGGCGGTGGCAAGTTCGCGTTGAAGTGCCGCATCTGATTCA
>DAORIL010000979.1:0-2082 GCA_035438525.1 Pyrinomonadaceae bacterium | reverse complement strand
GTGGAAGAATCCATTGAGCATTTTCGGTTAGCGGCAAATGCGAATCCCGCACTTTTTCCTTCTACACTGGATTTGATCTGGGTAGTTTCAGACCGGAACATCACATACCTGAAAAGAATCGTCGAAAATAATCAAAAAGGACAATTAAAACTAGTTCTAATGCTGGCAAATCAGTCATTTTTCCCTGCGGCAGCCGAAATTTTTTCAAAAGTTGACAAAGAAACCGCCATTAATTCCTGGGAAACCATTTCATTTTTCGATTTACTGATTAACAAAGGATTTTCAAAGTTGGCGAATACCCTTTGGGATCAGTTAAAAGCTGGCAACGACACAGTTCCAAATAACCAAATAGTCTGGAATGGAGGATTTGAAACCAAAATTGAATCAGGTCCGGCGCAATTTGATTGGAAGTTGAGAAAAAGTGACTACGCTCGCATTAGCATTGATAATTCTCAGGCGAATTCCGGATCATCTTCGTTGTTAATTGATTTTCTCGGGCGTGATACCACGAAACTTGATAATGAGGTGAGACATATAATATCGCTCCGACCGGGAACAACTTATCGACTTGACTATTACCTAAAAACCGAAGAATTAAAAACTAATGAAGGACCACGGGTGGTGATCAGCAATAAAACAGGAAATCGGGTAGCCCAAACAGAGCCTGTTCCTTTTGGAACTAACGATTGGAAACGCTTTTCTCTAATTTTTACGGCACCAAGTAAAACAATTGGTGATGCCGCAACTCTTTTTATTTCAATTAAACGCCAACCGCAATACAGTTATGATCCGCCTTTGCAGGGGCGGATTTGGTTTGACGATTTTTCTGTTAGTGAGGTGAAAGGTAAATGAAAACGGAGCGTTTGGACAAAATAATTTACATTGGATTAATCTCAGTCATTGCCTTTACAGCTCTCGCGCACGGGGCGGTCGAGGCTTGGTCAGTCACAATTTTTGAATTGCTCATCGTTTTATTATTGTTTTTATGGGTAATCAAAAGCCTTATCGAAAATCGGTTTGAATTAAAAATTCCACCGACGGCATTGCCGATGATGGCATTTTTATTATTGGGTTTAATTCAAAGTATCTCGTTGACGAATAGTTCCGGGGAATTGATCAGTCTTTCATTTGATCCACAGGCAACTCAAAGCACTGTCAAAATATTTTTATTTCTTTTGGTTGCCCATATCCTGGCAGCTAATATTCTAAAAACTCAGGAAAGAATGAAAAAAATGGTGATTTTTTTGACCATTTTTGGATTTTTGCTGGCGATTTTTGGGTTATTGCAGTATTTCACCTGGAATGGACAACTTTACTGGCTGAGACCTGCAGTTGTAACTACCAAAGGGGTGATTGGTCCTTTCGTCAACCATAATCATTTTGCAGGTTACATGGAATTAATTGTTCCGTTTCCAATTGCACTGATTGTAACGGGTGCGGTCAATCGTAATCGGATGCTGTTTGGGTTTGCCGCAGCAATAATGGCGATTGCTTTAGCCTCTTCCCTATCTCGTGGGGGAATTATCAGCTTATTTGGCGGATTGGTTTTTTTAATCATTTTAGGAATAAATTACAATCGCCGTAAATTCCGTGAAGATGCACAATCTTCTGATATTACTAATGGATTTAATTGGACAACATTCATTAATTTTGGGGGACTTGCTTTGATACTAGGCGCAATTATACTGGGAACTTTTTGGATCGGAAGTAATCCGATAATTGAACGTCTGACCAAAAATAATGTGGTTGGAGGGGACGAAAAAGCCGAATCATTTGAAAGCTCACGGGGTTGGATTTGGAGAAATTCGATGACGATGTTTCGGATGAATTTGGTGAGTGGGGTAGGATTGGGTGCTTTTGAAACCGCTTATCCCAAATATAGTAGCGATAACAATAGTTTATCGCAAATCGTTGACCGGACACACAATGATTATTTGCAAGTGCTGACTGATACAGGTTTGATCGGCGGAGCGATTGCCATCTGGTTTATTTTGACCGTTTTATTCATGGTTTTTCGTAGCCTTCGTTCATCTGATCCGTATCGGGGAGCACTTGGAATAGGCTGCGGGGCGGCTATTTTTT
>DAORIL010000978.1:0-2093 GCA_035438525.1 Pyrinomonadaceae bacterium | reverse complement strand
GGAATTACCTGTCTCGGTCACGTCAAAGGACTTGGAAAAGATGAGGTTGCACTCATCAAAGGTTTAAATCGGTGGGTCAAAGACTCCCCGATTCGATGGATGCGAAAGCAACTGCAAAATGCCATCAACAAAAACCTGACAATAGTCGAGTTTTTTAAGGAATGGCGCGAAAGTTTCCAACCCAACGGTTTCGAGAAGTTCCAAGCTGCTATGCAAAGAATTTTGTCGAATCCTGAAAAGTTGTCCACCTGTTACAACGGATTGCAGTCGGTTCGCTTTGCCGGAAGAACGCTGTCGGCTTGTAAAGCGGCAGCTTACTTAATGGCAAACAAACTTCCCGTTCCCTTTGAACTCATTAAAAGAGTTCAGCTCGGAGCCAAAAAATTAAAATAGGTTTTTAATTTCCGAGATTGAAGGTTGGAGTTTACAACAATTCCAACCTTCTTTTTATCTATTCAAACAAATTAAACTGAAGTTATAAAAGGGGAAACTGCACTAATTACATTGATTTACGGCGGCAAATTAAGTTAATATTTTCCGAATCTCGATTAACGAGGAATCCCCCAACATAAATTCTTAAACAAACAATAAAATTTAACCAAGAATGTCTGCTCGAAGTTCCCCCCAATCGAACTAACTTCTGAACTATTTTAGGCAAATTAATTCAATTAAGAGGAACTATGAATAAAACACTACCGCTTGCAAAATCAGAGGATTTTGTTGTCCAAGAACTCAAAAATGAGGTTCTTATCTACAATCTAAAAACCAATAAGGCCTTATGCCTTAATTCAACTGCGTCATTTATTTGGAATAAATGTGTCCCCAATTCTAATTACCAAGATGTGATCAATGAATTTGAGAAAGTTCATCACCAAAAAATTGATGATGATTTTATTGATCTGGTCTTAGACGAACTTTCAAAAGCTGATCTATTGCAGGGAAAAAGAACATTTTTGAATGAAAAAGTTTCCATACGAGAAGTTTTGCTGCGTTATGGATTGATGGCAGTCGCTTTGCCGATGATTATTAATGTCATTGCTCCAACTGCGGCGCAATCTGCGAGCGGTGCGCCAGAACCATTGTGTGCTGCCGTAGTGCCTTTACAAATGTGTCTTGATCAATGGGGACCGACCAGCACAAACTGTCCTGACGACGGTATTTGTCCAGCCGGGTATATGTGCAGTTCCTGTTGCTGCGTCCCGGTGTAAATTTTCCAAATCAAAGAAAACGGTGAGTTTTCAAAATATATAAAAACGGCGAGTGTTAGACATTTGCCGTTTTTATTTATCAAACATACTTATTCGATAAGTTTTTCTACCCGAAATATCACCGATAAAATAAGTTCTGGGCGCAATATTATTCTTCGATTTTGCCTCAAAAAGTGAAAGCGGATAATTATATTTTATTTCTGCTTGCGGAAACTTCATCATTTCTAAAAGCGTTGCAAAAATATTTTTATGTGCGGCAGGAAATGATGTATCAAACTCATTTAACAATTCCGGGCGGGCAATTATCACGAGCGGCCATCCTTTAACAAATTGACCATCCTTTAACAAATTGGTAAAAAAGGTGTTGGAATTAAATTTCAAGGCATTTTCATAATTATTTTTAATTCCGGCTTTAAATTCATCAGTAATGTCGGTTGGAGACAACATTTCTTCACTAATCGGCTGCCAGATTTGTTCCGTTGTTGAATACGCCTTTCGATAGGGAACATGAACTGAAACTTACAAAAGACAATGAGAATATATTGCCTAAAATCCCCGTTTTCTACAAAAGTCATTGAGAATATCTACAAAAGTCATTGAGAACGGAAAAAAGAAATAGATTGCCGTCTCTCCGGCTGTCACGATATTTTTTAAGCGAGTCAAAACCTCGTCAAAACTCAGGTAATTCCTATTTAATTAGCTCCAACAAATGACTTAAAATCCCGAATGGTGCTGATTTCTGAAAGTTCTACTTCCTCGAAATTCAGATCGAATTCGTCTTCTACCGCAAACAGTAATTCGTAAATATCGAGTGAATCGCCATCAAGGTCGTCAATAAAGGAAGCGTTATCCAACACTTCGCCCTCATCTACACCAAAGATCAAA
>DAORIL010000977.1:0-2094 GCA_035438525.1 Pyrinomonadaceae bacterium | reverse complement strand
AAAGAGATTAGGACAACGCGCTTCCTGACAAACTGTGTGCAGATTTAGCCCATCAATCAATTTCAAAACCGCATTTTGATTGGTTGGATCGCCAATTTTGATTTTTAGCCAATCCGGTTTTTTGAGCCGTTCTTTTTTCTTTTTAGTAATAAAATTTTGAATTAAAACTTGTTCAGACATAATTTTTATAAAATCATTTTATCATTTCGTTTGGCAAATTGTCGCTATCTGGTTATCCACTAAGGTTCACGAAGACAACACGAAGATTATTTTCCAAACTTCTGTTAAATATTTACCCACTTTGTGATACATGATTTTCCTTCGTGCAAACTTCGTGCTACTTCGTGGATAATTTTAGTTGACAAACTCTTTTCAATTTCCTAAAGTTTGAATATAGACTTTTTTGTAAAGATTGTAAAAATGAAATTATCTCGGCTCAAAAACAAATTTGTTGTTGCTGTTGCAAAAAGCATCGGCTGAGATTTAGCGTGAAAAAAAGTTAAAAACAAAACGCAAAATTAAAAGAAATTCAGTCGGTCGTAGAAGCTAAAAACTAAACTTTTACGACCGATTTTCATTTAAGTTAAACGAACAAGGGAAATATGCAAACAGCAGTAATTGAAGCAAAAATTGAAAATAACTTTCGCGCAGACGAAATCAAACAATCGTTTCTCGAATCAAAAATCGGCAACACGCCTTTGATTCGGTTGAGACAAATAACCAAAGATTTGCCCGCAAATATCGAAGTTTATGCCAAAGCTGAGTTTATGAATCCGGGCGGTTCAGTCAAAGATCGCGCAGCTTTGGCAATGATTTTAGCAGGTGAGAAATCCGGCGAATTGACGGAAGATAAAATCATTCTCGATGCCACCAGCGGAAATACGGGAATTGCCTATGCAATGATCGGTGCGGCTCGCGGCTATAAAGTTGTGCTGACACTACCGAAAAATGCTAGTCCTGAACGCAAAAGAATCTTAAAAATCTACGGCGCGGAAATTATTGAAACCGATCCCGTTAACGGAACTGACACCGCTCAAATCGTTGCAAAAGAATTAGCTGCAAAGCATCCCGACAAATATTTTTATCCCGACCAATACAACAACGAAGCGAACTGGAAAGCCCATTATCAAACCACCGCACCCGAAATTTGGTGGCAAACTAACGGACGAATCACGCATTTTGTCGCCGGTTTGGGAACGACCGGAACTTTTATTGGAACCGCGAAAAGATTGAAAGAATTTAATCCTTTTCTGGAAGCAGTTTCGATGCAGCCCGACTCGCCTTTGCACGGTTTGGAAGGAATGAAACACCTTGGAACGGCAAGAGTTCCGGGAATTTACGATGACGAAATTGCCGATCAAAATGTCGAAGTCGCAACCGAAGATGCACAGGAAATGACGCGCCGATTAGCCCGCGAAGAAGGTTTGTTTGTCGGTGTCAGTTCTGGAGCAAACGTCTTTGCCGCAGTTCGTCTGGCAAAAGAATTAAAAGAAGAAGCAGTTATAGTTACAATTCTTTGCGATGGCGGTGGGAAATATCTGCACGAAAGTTTTTGGGATGAATAGTTAGAATTTGAGTGGATTTAAGTTCTTTGAAAATTTAATCAATGTGTTAAGTCAATTATTGAAATCATTGAAAATGGTTACATTTTTGTTTATTATCAACGACATTATAGTTATCAATAGTTTAGCGATAATTTATGGAGGATATATGAGATTTTGTGCTTTTGCATTAATTTTAATCTTATTCTTAGCTTCTGTTTCTCAAGCTCAAAATCAATCTACTAATTTGAGTTCGTGGAAAAAAGTTAATGCTTGTGGTGTAAAATTCAATTTACCGTTAAATGCTAAGGCGGTGAAAGTTCATCCCGTTGATTCTTGCGTAAAGCAATATCAAGATGAAGATATTGTTATTGAGCTGGACGTAATTTTCAGTTCATTTAGTCCACGAGATGAAAAGGTTTTCAGAAGTTTAGATTCTGATGATCCTGAATTTCAGGTCAGAGAGATACAGATTGCCAGCATTCCTTCATTAATTGTAAGTTGCTATAAATCAACGGTTTCAAAAGAAAAATCAGGTATGAATTATTTTTCT
>DAORIL010000976.1:0-2095 GCA_035438525.1 Pyrinomonadaceae bacterium | reverse complement strand
CCGGCGACTAGCCCCGGTCCGGTTTCGAGAATCACTTTCTATGAAATTAAAGCCGGAAAGGGTGCCGATTACACAAAGTTCCGGCGGGAACACAGCAAGCCTATTTTGGACGAACTAAAGAAGCAGGGCTTAATTTTGGATTATAAGTGGTTCACCCAGCCCACAGGCGATGGACCAAACAACTGGGACGTGGCGTTAGTAGTAGTTTTCAAGACTTATGCTGATGCTCTTGAAAACCCGGAAAACGGACGTAAGTTGGACGAAATTAGTCTCAAACATTACGGTTCGCAAGAATCCAGAGACAAGGCGGATGCATTTCAACGCGAACTGCGCGATGTGGTGTCCAGCCATCTGATGCGAGAACAAATACTGAACCCGATGTAGGAACAGGAATTTTTCAAAAACAAATAAGAAATCCTTAAATATCGGGTAACGATCAATGCTTAGATTTAAGCCTCTGATCCATTTTAAAAAGAAAATCCTGCTTGAAGGTAAAGGAGAAAACGAAATGTTAATACTTATTTATTTTGTGGTAGTTGGTGTAATTATCGGCGTGATGACCGAAACATTTTTCAAGAATCAAAGAGGTGAGCTTGGTTCAGTATTGAGTGCGGTTGTGGGCGGAATTGGCGGTTTTATCGGCGGAATGTGTTTGGGAGTTTTTGGGACAAGCATCTTTGGCGCGGGGTTCGGCGACCTTTCACCGATGTTTGGCGCACCGATTTTTGCCTTAGTTTTGAATCTGCTGGTTCGGTTTTTTAAGAAATAATAACCGGAAAAAATTTGAAGTATGATTCCGTAGGAGAAACTAAATTTAATAATGACCAATCAACCTAATAGCCGGAAGGCAAATATTGTCGTGCAGGACCTGGAAAATGAAGTCTTGATTTACGACTTAAACATCAATAAAGCCTTTTGTTTAAATCAAACAGCGGGTTTAGTTTATCAATTTTGCGACGGCAGACGGACGTTTGCCGAAATCAGCGATTTGATGAGCAAAGAGTTGAAAACTCTCGTCAGCAAAGATTTTGTCTGGCTCGCACTCGATGGATTGAAGAAGGACGGTCTGCTCGAAAATGCGGACGAATTAGCCAATCATTTTGGCTGATTAAGCAGACGCGCAGTTGTCAAAAGAGTGGGATTGACTTCAATGGTGATGCTGCCGTTGATTTCTTCGGTGGTTGCTCCGAGTGCGGCGATGGCAGCTTCGGGAGCCACGGTTTTGTTCAATCCTTGCTCTTCGCCATCAGACTGTGGACCTTCTGCTCCATTCTGCCGATCGTTGATTGACGGAACACCATTAGGAATAGCTGCTGTGTCGGAAATAATGCGCTTGGAGGAACGGGAGCCGTCGTTAGTAGTTTTAATTATCCGTCCTGTTCTGCTTGTTATGCTGGATCGACACCAAGTTGTTGTTCAGGAACCGGCACCAATGGGGCTTGCACTCCGAGTGTTTTAGTGCCTGGAACTTTCAATTGCAATTTAACCTGTAGTTAAAAATCTCCACATGTAACACCCTAAATTTTGTTATTGCCCTTATTTCGTCAAATTTTAGGTTTAGGTATTTGAAGACTGACATTTTCAGCCGCCGGAGAAAACCGATGAGGTTGAGCAGATTCAAAAATAATTGGACAAAATTAGTTTTGGTTTGGTCGGTGATGGGTTCGGTTTTGAACTTGACTGGGTTGGCTAAGGTAGTTTCAAACAATGGTTGTATTCAGCCTTTTCTGATTCTATATGCCAACGGCTAGGCGATTCTGAAACAGGTAAATCTGAACAAAATTTTTAATCAGTTTGGGGCGGGGAACTACAAAAAATAGAAGTGTAATAAAAACAAAAGAGGTGAAACGATGAATTTAACTTTAAAAAGTATGAACGTTAAAACATTTTTAGTAATTGCAATGTTTTGTCTGCTGATTTCAGCTTGCGGCATCGGTAAAACCGACACTGCAACAGAAAAAATCGCAGACATAGCCAAACCAGCCGAATCACCCGCAAGGACCAATCTGGGTGATGCTGTTCAAGGCTACATGGGTGACGACAAATCGAAAAAGAAAAACACACAGCCGATCCCGATGCCGACAAAAACCCCGAA
>DAORIL010000975.1:0-2095 GCA_035438525.1 Pyrinomonadaceae bacterium | reverse complement strand
AAATGAACTTTCAACGGCACAATCTTTCAATTATGAAGTCACAATCAAAGATTTGAATGGTAAAATTGTCAAACAAATCAACGGTGGAAAATATACAATTCAGCCTAATGGAACTAAAACCATTTCTGCCAACCAAACACTCAATAATCTAAATTTTTGGAGTTGGGGTTATGGTTATCTTTATGATGTTTACACAACTCTAAAGATTGATGGAAAAGAAGTTGACACTGTAAAAACTCGCACAGGTTTTCGCAAAACCGAATTTGCTAGCGGGTTATTTAAATTGAATGACCGCACTTTGCAACTCAAGGGTTATGCTCAACGAACAACCAACGAATGGGTAGCATTAGGAAATGCTGTCCCCTCTTGGATGTCGGATTACTCTAACAAATTGATGGTTGAATCTAATGCAAATTTAGTGCGCTGGATGCACGTTACGCCTTGGAAACAGGACGTTGAATCATGCGATAGGGTTGGGTTAATTGAAGCAATGCCTGCCGGGGATTCTGAAAAAGATGTGGAAGGCAGACGTTGGGAACAACGTTTGGAGGTGATGCGAGATTCGATAATTTACAATCGCAATAATCCCTCAATCATCTTTTATGAATCTGGAAACAAAGGAGTTAGCGACGACCATCAAACGCAGATGAAAGCCATTCGTGACAAATTTGATCCACACGGTGGTCGCGCTTCGGGGTCGCGCGAAATGCTTGATTCAAAAGTTGCCGAATACGGCGGCGAAATGCTTTATATTAACCACAGCTCAAAATTTCCGATGTGGGCGATGGAATATTCACGCGATGAAGGTTTGCGAAAATATTGGGATGAATTCTCACCGCCTTTTCACAAAGACGGTGATGGTCCGCTTTACAAAGGCGCAGATGCCAGTGTTTATAATCGCAACCAAGATTCACATGCCATTGAAAATATTGTCCGTTGGTTTGATTATTGGGAAGCACGTCCCGGCACCGGAAAACGAGTTAGCTCTGGCGGCGTAAATATAATCTTTTCAGACAGTAACACCCATCATCGCGGCGCAGAAAATTTTCGGCGCAGCGGCGAAGTTGATGCGCTTCGGTTAAAAAAAGACGGTTATTTTGCCAATCAAATTATGTGGGATGGTTGGGTGGAAATCGAAAAACCGCGCACTCATATTATCGGTCATTGGAACTATGCAAATGACGTAAAGAAAAATGTTTATGTCATTTCAAGTGCTGAAAAAGTCGAATTATTTTTGAATGGAAAATCACTTGGATTTGGCGGACAAAGTAGCCGTTTTTTATATACTTTCAAAAATATCCAATGGCAAGCGGGTGAACTTAAAGCAATCGGGTATGATTCAAAAGGCAAAAATATTACCGAAGATTCTAAAAAAACTGCTGGCGAACCGATTGGAATCCGTCTGACTGCTCAGACCGCACAGGGTGGGTTTTTGGCAAATGGACAGGATTTAGCGATGGTTGATGTCGAAGTTGTTGATAAGGATGGAAATCGTTGTCCAACTGCGCTAAACTTAATTAATTTCACACTTACAGGCGAAGCAGAATGGCGCGGGGGATTAGCCCAAGGCGAAGATAATTTTATTTTGAAAAAATCTTTGCCAGTCGAAGATGGTATCAATCGCGTTTTGCTTCGTTCGACCAAAAAATCGGGCGAAATTGTTTTGAAAGCTACGGCTGAAAATCTCAAATCGGCAGAAATTAAATTAACTTCAAAACCTTTTCAAAGTGAAAATGGATTATCTTTAATGATGCCTTTTGACAATCTTCCGGTAAATTTATCCCGTGGAGCTACTCCGCTTGGAGAATCTTTCAAACCTTTGCGCTATCCAATTGAAATTGCTAATGTTACGGCTGGTTCAAATCAAGATAATACGACCAAAAGTTTCGATGATAACGAAGTTACGGATTGGTCAAGCGACGGGAAAAGCGAAAATGCCTGGGTTAAATACGAATTTTCCAATCCAACGAACATTAATCAAGTTGTTTTGAAATTAGTCGGTTGGCGAACGCAAAGTTATCCGATTCAGATTTTGGTTGATGATAAACAAGTCTTTTTAGGCACAACTCCGCGAAGTTTGGGTTATGTAACTCTT
>DAORIL010000974.1:0-2097 GCA_035438525.1 Pyrinomonadaceae bacterium | reverse complement strand
CAACCTTTACCGGCTGGCAACAATAATCCGGCTACACAAGCAATCGGCGCAGATGTTCCGTATTTTGATAAAAATTTCAAAACGGGCAGAACTCTCCAATATACAGTTGATTATCAACGTGAATTGCCTTGGAAATTAGTTGGTTCGGTTGGTTACATCGGGCATCAGGACGACCGCTTGCGCTCGAATTTTGGGCGGTTGAATGCACTTCCGTTAAATACACTCAAACTCGGTTTTCCGATTTTGAATAAGAATTTCAATGATTTGACAGCCGCTGATCGAGCTTACGCTGCCAGTGTTGGTGTTTCCCTTCCGGCTAATTCAAATGCTGTTTTTGCAGGTTTTAACGGTTCGGTTGCCCAAGCACTAAAACCTTTTCCACAATACAACCGAATCCAAAATTACCTGGAAAGCCAAGGCGAGAGCAGTTACAATGCCGTTCAATTTAAACTTGACCGCCGTTTTGCCCAAGGGTATCAATTTGGTCTGGCCTACACAATGTCACGATTAATCACGAATGCTTCTGAAGATATTTTGGGTGGCTCCCCTTTAAGTGGAGTAATTCAAAATCCGTTTGACCGCGAAGCTCTGAAAACGGTTTCGCCAACTAATTCGCCCCGTGTATTTGTGGCTAATTTCCTTACTGAACTCCCGTTCGGCAAAGGCAAACGCTATTTGAATAATAACGGCTGGGTCAATGCACTGGTCGGCGGTTTCCAAATTTCAGGGATTTTCCGTTATCAAGCCGGTATCCCGCTGGTTGTCAGCACTTCGTCCGATACCGGCAACGGCAATTGGACGGATTTGGTCGGATATGATACTAATTTGCGTCCGAATTTGACCGGGCAAGATGTTTCAACAGTTACGCCTTGTGTTAATATTCCTCCGGAACGTGATCGGCGTTATTCGTTGAATTGCTTGGCTTTCTCGGCTCCCCGTGACTTTACCCGCCCAACGACCAATGATCCTTCGAATGCGGCATACGGTGCTTTTTATTCAAATCCGATGACGTTTTTCGGTAATGCTCCGGTAGTGATAACCGATTTCCGTTCACCGTCATATTTTTCTGAAAATTTCAACATTTTGAAGAAAACACGAATTACGGAAACAATCTCGTTTGAAGTCGGTGCTGAGTTCTTTAACATCTTTAATCGCACCCGATTTTTACAACCGGACGGTAATTTAGGAAGGTTTATAAACGGCAGATTTGATAATGCCAATTTTGGACAGGAAGGAGTGGCACAACCTGTGGGACCTTTTGGCGGAAATCGAGTCGTTCAACTTCGGGGTAGATTTATTTTTTAACTTTTAGAAAAGGAAGTGTGCAGATTTTAAAATAATTTACATGCTTCCTAATAAAGTTGGATACAAACGGACGAATGAAGAGATGTTTATTAACGGCTTTAATTATTACTTGCGCTTTTTTTCAATTGGTTAGGGCGCAAAAATCGAACATTGAACAATTAACTAACGATGTCATTCAGTCTTTAACTGAAAACAATTTGATTCAGGCTAGAACGGGCTTGAAAAAACTTTTGACAACAGCACCGCAAAATCCAACGGTGCAAACATTGGCGGGAATCATTGCCGACCGGGAAAATAATCTGGTCGAGGCAGAAAAACATTTCTCGTTAGCGGCAAAACTTGCTCCAAAATCAGCCGAAACACGCAATAATTACGGGGCGATTTTAGTCCGTATGAATCGGCAAAAACATGCTGACAAAGAATTTACAGCATCTTTGACAATCAACCCTGATCAGCCGAGTGCATTGGTCAATTTGGGGCAGATCAGTTTTTCGGAAGGAAATTTGACCACCGCCCGGGAAATGTTTAACAAGGCTGCCAAAATCCAGCCGGATACCGAAATTTTGCGTTCACTGGTTTTAATTTCCTTGCAGTTGAACGATAAAGCTCAGGCAACTACTGAATTTCCGAAGTTTTCGGCTTTATTGAAAAACAGTCCGGCAACAACTTTTGAATCGGAAATTGCTTTAGGAAAAGCATTGAGTAAAAACGGGTTATTTGCAGAAGCCAAAGAGTTATTTGAAATAATTTTAGCCAAAAATCCGGACCAGATAGAAGTTTTGGTTCAGCTAT
>DAORIL010000973.1:0-2102 GCA_035438525.1 Pyrinomonadaceae bacterium | reverse complement strand
AACCATGTTGGATGGTGTAATTGATGAGAATTATATTCAATACCGAATTCGGGTCGGACAAATTCATGATCACATTGACCTTGATTCAAATTGGTTTGTTGCCATGTATGAAGTTATCCGGAATGTATTAATTAATGCGGTCAAAACCGCCGGAGCAAGCAGGAATGATTTGGATATGTTCAAGGAATCTCTCCAACGTTTGTTACAGGCTGATATTGCAATTGTGATTACTGCCCTAACTGATTCACGACGTGACAAAATTGAAAAACTAAATAAGGAAAGCCTCAAAAAATTTGAAGAAGCAAAAAGTTTTCTCGACGAAGAAGCCAGAATATTGGAAAAAATTTCCGCTCGTGATCTAACCCAAAGAATGATGGGTAATTTTGAGGGGCAATACGCCAATATACAGAAAATGTTGAACGAAACGATTTCTAATTTGTTTGAATCCATTTCCCAAATTTCAAACGGAGCGGAACAAGTTGCAAATGCTTCTTTCGAAATTAATAAAGCTAGTCAATCTCTGGCTCAAGGGTCTTCCGAACAAGCCGCTACTCTCGAAGAAATGTCCGACAATTTTCAGGAAATGGTTGCCCTTTCATCGCGTAACTCTGAAAAAGCGGAACTCGTCAGAAAATTAGCTGAAAATGCTAATGAAAGTGCAAACAAAGGTGGAAATCGGATGAACCAGCTTTCTAAGGCGATGGACAAAATCAAACATTCATCTGATTCAACCGCCAAAATCGTTAAAACCATCGAAGAAATCGCGTTTCAAACCAATCTGTTAGCCCTTAATGCAGCAGTTGAAGCCGCTCGTGCCGGGGATGCCGGAAAAGGTTTTGCCGTGGTTGCCGAAGAGGTTCGCAATCTGGCCATGCGTTCTGCCGAAGCTGCTAAAAGCACTGCCCAAATGATCGATGAATCTGTCAGTAATACCTATGAAGGGGTTAAGTTAAATGAAGAAGTTTTGGAAAATCTGGTTGAAATCCAATCTCATATCCAGAAGGTAAGCACGATGGTTGGAGAAATTGCTGCAGATAACACGGTTCATCAGGTAACAATTGAACAAATAAACACATCAATTGACCAAATTAATATGGTTACTCAACAAACGGCAGCGAGTTCGGAAGAAACAGCCAGCGCTGCCGAGGAATTATCCGGACAATCACAGGAAATGCTCGGCATGGTCGAAACATTCGATTTAGGTCGGGCTAATAGAACGAAATTCTCAAGAGAAATCGGTAGATACAGAAATCAACCGCAGTCTTTGAGTGAAACATTTCACTAAAATCAAAGAAAATTATGCTAACAAAGCCGCAACATATGAGTCCGCAGCAATTCGAGAAACTTTGTAATAAGGTTTACGACTTATGCGGCATCAATCTCAAAAAAGGTAAAGAAGAACTTGTTCATTCCCGCCTTCATAAACGTTTGAATGCCTTAAAATTGGAAACTTTTGAACAGTATTTCAATTACCTCGACCATGATAAACAGGGCAACGAAACTATTTGGATGATTGATGCTTTGACCACTAACAAGACCAGTTTCTTTCGTGAGATTCAGCATTTTGAATTTCTAAAAGAAAGAGTTTTGCCAAATTTGCAACACCACCGTTTACGAATTTGGAGTGCGGCATGTTCGACAGGTGAAGAACCATATTCAATTGCCATAATGCTGGCCGAAAGTCTGAGCAATTTTAAGAGTTGGGACATTCGGATTTTGGCGACGGATATTTCAACCAAAGTCTTGGGAAAAGCTAAGGAAGCGGTTTACGAAGCAGACCTGCTTGAACCGATTCCATCGGCTTGGCGACAAAAATACTTTATCAAAAACGATACTTTCGGTAAAAGCTTTCGGGTTGTGCCGCATTTAAGAAATTTGGTCTCTCTGGCACGTTTGAACTTTATGGACAAATTTCCGATGCACGGACCGTTTGACGTGATTTTTTGCCGAAATGCCATGATCTATTTTGACAAACCAACTCAAGAAAATCTGGTCAGACGATTTTATGATTTGATCGCTCCGGGTGGCTACCTTTTTGTGGGACACTCGGAAAGTTTAACCGGGGCTAATCATAACTTTAAATATATTCAGCCCGCCGTTTA
>DAORIL010000972.1:0-2105 GCA_035438525.1 Pyrinomonadaceae bacterium | reverse complement strand
GGTTAATGCCCAATCGGGATTTTGTGGCGGATCGTGTCAATGTCTTAATGCAACTGTTAATTTTTGTTCCCCCGCTGCGGGTGGCGGAACCACTAATTGCAATCTTTTGAACCCAACTGCAACATGTAGATGCCGGTCTCCTTTTGGCGCACCGGGTAGCGGCACTTCCCCCGGACAAAAAGTTGGAAATTGTGCTACTGCCTAGATTTTAATGCTCAATTAATCAACTAATTTTATAAAAACTTTCGACCGACTCCATTAAGTTCGGTCTTTTTTATGCCTCAGTTTGCCTTTTGCCTCTAAATCAGTCATCATTTTCGTTTATTTTATTTGACTAATTTTTAACAATGATAGAAACAAACAAGATTCGTAATATTGCAATTATTGCCCACGTTGACCACGGCAAGACAACTTTGGTTGACACAATGTTGAGACAAGCAGGAACCTACCGCGACAATGAAGTTGTGGTTGACCGCGTGATGGATTCTATGGATTTGGAAAAAGAGCGCGGCATCACGATTATGGCGAAAAACACTTCGCTCCATTATAAAGATTACAAGATCAATATCATTGATACACCAGGTCACGCGGATTTCGGCGGTGAGGTCGAACGCGTTTTGAAGATGGTTGACGGTATCGTTTTATTGGTTGATGCGGCTGAAGGCTGTTTGCCGCAAACTCGTTTTGTGCTGCGTAAAGCCTTGGAATTAAAGCTTCCTGCTATCGCAGTTGTAAATAAAATTGACCGTCAGGATTCACGCCCCGAAGAAGTTCTGGACGAAATTTATGACCTTTTTATTGACCTTGGCGCAAGCGAAGAGCAAATTGATTTTCCAGTGTTATATGCCATTTCCCGCGATGGGGTGGCGAAAAAATCGCTTGAGGATGACTCAAAAACTTTGATTCCGCTTTTTGATCAAATTATTGAAACAATTCCTGCCCCTAAACCCGTCCGTGACGACACGCTCCAATTATTAGTCGCCAATATTGACTATAATGCGTTTGTCGGACGGCTCGCCATCGGTCGGATCTATTCGGGGGAAATTGCCAAAAATCAGGAAGTAATGGTTTGCAAAATTGATGGGTCAACTCAAAAAACACGGGTTAAAGAATTGTATATTTTTGAAGGATTAACCCGGGAAAAAGTGGAATCGGCAGGAGTTGGCGAAATTGTTGCGCTGGCGGGATTTGATGATATTAACATCGGCGAAACAATTACTTTAGTGGATAATCCAAAGCCATTACCCGTCATTGCGGTTGACGAACCAACAATTGCTATGATTTTCGGTGTCAATACTTCGCCATTTTCCGGTCTGGAAGGAAAATTTGTCACATCGCGTCAAATCAGAGATCGGTTGGAAAGAGAATTGCTTGGAAATGTTGCTTTGCGATTTGCCGAAACAGATTCGGCTGATAGCTTTAGAGTTTCGGGACGTGGTGAATTACAACTTTCGATTTTGATCGAAATGATGCGCCGCGAAGGCTATGAGTTACAGGTTTCAAAACCCGAGGTTATTACCCGCCGCAATGAAAAAGGTGAATTACTCGAGCCGATTGAACAGGTTGTAATTGATGTGCCGGATGAGTTTATAGGAGTTGTGACCGAAGCTTTGGGTCGCCGCAAAGGTCAAATGACCAAGATGATTAACAATGGTTCGGGACGTGTCCGGCTTGAATACGAAGTTCCGTCTCGCGGACTGATCGGATTTCGGGGTGAATTTTTGACCGAAACCAAAGGCACCGGCTTGCTTAACACGATTTTCTTGCGCTTTGATAAATGGATGGGACCAATGAGAGGTCGCGGCACAGGTTCGCTGGTTTCGGATCGGATGGGCGAGGCTATGACATACGCCCTTTATGCTCTGCAAGAGCGTGGAAGACTCTTTATTAATCCGCAAACCAAGGTTTATGAAGGGATGATCATCGGCGAGAATGCTCGGGCGGTTGATCTGGACGTTAATCCGATTAAAGAGAAAAAACTGACCAATATGCGAACTTCGAGTGCCGACGAAGCAATGCGACTTGTTCCCGTCAAAGAATTATCCCTCGAACAAGCACTTGAATTTATCGCTGATGATGAATTGATCGAAGTTACTCCAAAGTCA
>DAORIL010000971.1:0-2107 GCA_035438525.1 Pyrinomonadaceae bacterium | reverse complement strand
ATGGTTACGGCTTCGCCCTATCATAAAAAGGGCGGTGTGCGGAACGTCCCTGAATGGCGTTTGTTTTTGTCAAAAGGTGCATCGTGGCTTTATCGCCGCACTTTACGCGCAAAATTGGATACTTATACCAGCTGTTTTCGCGTCTATCGTCGAAGTTCAGTGGTAAATTTGCCGATTGAAGAAAAAGGTTTTCTCGGCGTGGCGGAAATGTTGGGAAGATTGGATTTATCGGGTGGAAAAATCGTTGAATTTCCGGCAGTTTTAGAAGTCCGTCTGTTCGGGTTTTCCAAGATGAAAACGGCGCGAACAATTTTCGGACACCTCAAATTGCTTTCACGTTTAGCCAAATTGCGTGTAAAATCTAATAGAAAATCACTAAAACCTACTCCCCTTGAAGAAATTGCGGAAAATTCCGTGAAATCTCGAACCAAATAGACATTTATCCCCAAAAGAAAGTTTTCACAAGTTTAATCTAAGGAAATATTTATACATTATGACACCAGTAGCAGAAAAAGAAATCGTTAAATTACCATCAGACCAGGACATTTCGGGTAGAACATTCGGTGCGGAAGAAATCGCCGCTGTGACGGAAGTTTTGCAATCGGGTGTTTTGATTACCACTAAAGGCAAATACGGCAAACTTTTAGAAAAAGAATTCGCTGAAAAATTAGGCGTGAAATACGCTTATGCCTGTAATTCAGGTTCAGCCGCAGTTCACGTGGCGATTGCTGCGATCAATCCGAATCCGGGCGATGAAATTGTCACCACTTCGATTACCGATATGGGCGCGTTGACTCCGATCATCTTCCAAGGTGCAATTCCTGTTTTTGCTGACGTTGATCCAAAAACTCTGAACGTTACTGCTGAAACAATTGAAAAAGTTTTGAGCGAAAAAACCAAAGCGATTATCGTTACACATCTTTTCGGAAATCCTTGCGAAATGAAAGCGATTATGGAATTGGCAGATTCACGCGGAATTCCAGTAATTGAAGACACCGCGCAATCATTTTTGGCAATGTGCGATGGCAAATATGCCGGAACAATCGGCACAGTCGGTGCATTTTCTTTCCAACAAGGTAAACAAATGACGACCGGCGAAGGCGGAATCGTTGTCACCAATGATGAGCAAATTGCCCGCAGAATGTATCTTTTTATCAACAAAGCGTGGGGTTACGGCGATGCAAATCCTGATCACTATTTTGCTTCGTTAAATTATCGAATGACCGAATTGCAAGCCGCAGTTTCGTATGAACAATTGAAGAAATTGGACTTTTCAGTTTCACAGCGTCAAAAAATGGCTGCTCTTTTGGACGAAAAAATCGCAGACATTGACGGAATCGAATCTTATAAACCAGCGGAAGGTTCAACCATGACTTACTGGAAATTCTGTCTGCGTGTGGACGATACCAAAATCCAAGATGGTTCAGTTGGATTAGCTAAAGCTTTGAAAGTTTATGACGTTGCCTCGGCTCCGCGTTATGTGGTCAAACCTGCCTATAAATGTATGGTTTTCCGAGATCAGAACACTTTTGGCGATTCGCACTACCCATTCAATTTAGCCCGTCCTGAAGCCGTTGATTACAACGACGACAATTTTCAAGGCACGATCAAAGGTTTACACGATGTTTTAGTTTTGCCGATCAACGAAAAATACGAAGAACATCACATTGAATTTTTGGCGTCTTCGATTAGAGAAGCAGTCGAGCAGGCTAGAAAATGAAAAAAGGAATTTGCGTTAAATGCGGTTCATCCTCTATTTGCACGGCTGAAATGGGTTTCCAGCAAGACAACTATACTTTGAAGTTAGGCGATTCAATGTTTAGCGAAACCGTTTTTGTAAAATCACACGATTACATCTGCACGGAATGCGGTTATTACGAACAGTATATTGAAGATAAAGGAAACTTGAAGAAAATTGCGGAACTGGCGGCGGGTAACATCAGAGGTTGGTCACAAGTGCCGGTTTCCTGAGAAGATATCTTGAAAGTAAAATTAATATGAACAAATTAAAATTTGCACTTATCGGAACGGGCGGAATTGCCCAAACTTACGCTCAGGCATTTCAAAGCAGCGATTGTTGTCAATTAGTTGCAGTTGCTGATGTGCG
>DAORIL010000970.1:0-2116 GCA_035438525.1 Pyrinomonadaceae bacterium | reverse complement strand
GGAACTCCGGTTGTAACCAACACCAATACCAATTCCAACGCAAACAAAGTAAGCAATACAAATACCAATTCAACTGCCAAAGTAGCTGAATCAACCTTTAGGATCGAAGCTAAAGACGGTAAATATACAGTCACAGGCTTAGTTCAGGACCAAAAAACTCTGGACGAGATCAAAGCTAAACTCGATGCTCAATTTGGTGCCGGAAATGTTGATTATTCCGGGTTGAAAGTTGACGCAACAGCGAAACCTTTTGGTGATGGCTGGTGGGCTAAATTTACCCAACTATTGCCGAGCCTGAAAGATTGGAAAACAGGCGTTTTGGCTTTTGCCGGCAGCGCAATTACCGAAGCCGTCGGATTGCCAAAAGCAGCGATGGATTCAATCGGCTCGATCTTTAAAGGCTGGACACTTCCTGCAACGCTTAATACTGCGGTCGATACTGTTTCCAGAACCTTGACCGAAGTATCACTTCCTAGCGGCACGAAACTTCAGGCTTATCCGGGCGGTATCGAAGATCAATTGATTAAATTTATTCAGTCTGATGAATACAAGACCGGAACTGCTGAGACATTAAAAGACAAATGGTTTAACTTTGATGATTTGAACTTCAAATTCGGCAAAACCGAACTTGAGCCTTCATCGAAACGTCAGTTGGATAACATTGTTGCAATTCTGAAGGCATTCCCTGAGGTCAAAATTAAAATCGGCGGATATACCGATAAGAAAGGCGATGATGCCAAAAACTTAAAACTGTCTGATGACAGAGCAAAAGTTGTCAAAGCCGCCCTCGAAAAAGAAGGTGTCGGAGCTCAAGTTCCTGAAGCTGAAGGTTATGGCGAAAAATATGCTACTGTTGCCGAAACTGCCAGCGACCAGGAACGTGCGGTTGACAGAAAAACTTCTGTTCGATTGATAAAATAATTAACTGAAAACTTATAATCAAACTACGGGTGGTTCTTAAAACGAACCGCCCTTTTATTTTGAACTTTTTTGCCAATGAATTTTTCTTTACTTAAATAGGACTGACCCGTATAATTCGACAATACGATACCAAAAAGGAGAATTAAACCAATGCCGATCTATATGAAGTATGAAGGAGTTGAAGGAGAGGCAAAAGGCAAATATAAAGGATGGATTGAATTGGAATCTTGCCAGTTAGGAGTTAATCGAAACATTAATTCCCCAATGGGACGAGGAGCGGAACGCGAAGCCGGTGCACCCAATATAGGTGAAATTGTTATCACTAAGCGGCAGGATGGAGCCAGCACAAAACTTTTCCGTGAATCATTAAACGGGGCAGGAAAGAAAGTTACAATTGTCTTTGCAGATAAGGACGGAAATGAATATTTAAAACTGGAACTGGAAAATACGATGATTTCAAGTTACAACGTCAGCGGATACGGTGGAGATGCTAATAGTAGACCGATGGAATCCTTATCTTTGAATTTTATCAAAGTAACAATTACAGCTAAACCTATTTCAAAAGATGCCAAAAAGAATGAGGAAAGAATTCAGTGGGATTTAGCCACACAATAATTAGCAGGTTCGTGTCATCCTAACCTATTTTGTTCTGCTAAAAAACTGGCGGACATCAGCACAAACGCAATCCACACCGCATCAGCCAAAAATAAATGAATAAGCTGCATCACAATCGGGGCAAGTAGTAAAAGAGTAACTGCGCCCGACGCAAATTGCAGTAAAACTATAATTGATAAAATATTCGACCATCGTTTAACTTCTAAACTTCCTGGCGCTTGTTTCTTAAACCAATTAGCTAAAAATAAGAGAAAAACGCCAATTGTGACGGACAAGATCGGATGAAAAACCCGAAGACGCAACAGATAATGCGACGATGCAGAAAAATCTTTAGCAATGCCTTCTGCCAGAGTCGAAGATGGATACAACATACTGCTCAAAGCTGCAATCGAACCGCTCATTCCGACAATAAAAATCCCAACCGTTCCAACTGCTAGCAAAAGCAATAATTTACGGTCTGCTTTAAACAAACTGAAAGATTTTCCGCCACTCGCATACCACGCCGTTAAAGCCAAAATCGCAATCAAAGTAAAAGTATTGACAAGGTTTCGAAGGACGATATATCCCTGGGTGCCGTCAG
>DAORIL010000969.1:0-2118 GCA_035438525.1 Pyrinomonadaceae bacterium | reverse complement strand
GTAAAATTTGCTGTCATATTATAGTTGTGTTTTTGATAAAAATCGTTTTAATAAATAAACAAGAAATGTAACAAATATCTGCCCGAAAAAACAAATCGAAGACAGTAAATCAACGAAACCAAAAAAAATGACTACCTTTTTTCACATCCCATACTTTTTCCAATCCCACTGCCCTTAACTTTTAACAATACAAATAAGGACACTAATAATTCGGTTTGTTTGAAATAAAACCATCTCCCGATTTGACATAAATGCTGGGAGGAGGCTGGGGGTTTAGTGCCAGAGTGTGCTGGTGTAAAATGCGTAACACAAATCATCAAGGAAACCCTATGAGGTGGTTCAATAAAAGTGGAGAGGAAACTGTCTTTGGTGGAATACTAAAGATATGTGGAACAAATACGATGATGAATTTAAGCGCAGTGCTTTGGAAAAGGTATTTGACGGGCAATCGGTCAGATCTGTGGCTGAGGAATTGGGGGTTAATGAATCTTTGATTCACAAGTGGAAACGAGCCGCTAAAACTTTCGGCAACGCCACTATGTCGGGTAAGGAATTAACGAAAATCGAGGCTTTGAAGAAACGTAACCGCGAGCTTGAGATGGAGAATGAAATAAAAAAATGTGAGTTAGTATCGAAAGTTGTGGAAATAGAAAAAAGATAAAAATAGCGTATCCTAGTTTTTGATCAAAAAAACTAACACAGGCTCGAAGCCTAAATGGAGAATACGCTATCAATGAAAGAATATAACGAGAATCGGATTTTTGACAATTTAAGTGAGGATGAAAAGCCGGAATTTTCTGCCTTTTCTTTGGAAAGTTACATTAGAAGTGCCGCTCAGAGAATGATTCAAGCGGCTTTGGAGATGGAAGTTGAAGAGTTTTTGCAGCGTGCCAAATACGATAAGACTTCTCAATCAGAATTTCGCGGGTATCGCAACGGGCATCATAAATCACGAACAGTTTCAACGGCGGTCGGCGGATTGCGGGTCAAAGTTCCGCGGGTTTCGGATAATCCCGAAAAGTTCAAATCAAAATTAGTTGAGCCGTATCAAAGAAGGTCGCAAGGTTTGAACAATTTGTTTCCGAAATTGTTCATCGAAGGTTTGTCAACCAGAGATTTTGAGCCGTCTTTAAGGTTTTTAGTCGGCGAGCAAGCCCCGCTTTCACCGAGTTCGATTTCACGCCTAAACCAAGATTTCAAAAAGGATTACGAGCGATGGCAAAAGTCAGATTTAAGCGAGAAGAAATTTTACTACATTTACGCCGACGGAGTTTATTTAGCCGCCGGAATTGCGTTGGAAAGGGCGTGTTTATTGGTGATAATCGGGATTGACTCGATGGGCGAAAAGCATCTCCTGGGCTTGCATCAAGGGTTTCGGGAATCGAAAGAAAGTTGGAAAGAGTTGCTTATAGACCTCAGAAATCGCGGGTTGAATGAGCCGGCATTAGCGATTGCCGATGGCGGATTAGGCTTTTGGGCGGCGTTGGAGGAAGTGTTCTCTCAAACGAAAGAACAGCTTTGCTGGCTGCACAAAACGCGAAATATCTTGAACAAATTGCCGAAACGAGAACACGAAGAAGCGGCAAACAGATTGAGAGCGATATATTTAGCCGAAGATAAAACGGAAGCGGAAAGATTAGCGAAAAAGTTGGTAAAAGATTGGAAGACATTTGCCGAAACCGAAAAAGCGGCGGAATGTTTAGAAAAAGCGTTGGAAAAACTGCTGACATTTTATGAATTTCCGACAGAACACGCCCGGCATCTGCGGACGACAAATCCAATCGAATCAGTCTTTGCCACAATTCGTTTGAGAACCAAACCGATGAAACGATTCCGCTCAATCAAAAGTGGAGTGCATTTGGTCTTCAAATTATTGGAACGAGCCAAAACAGGCTGGCGAGGAATCGGACACCCTGAGAAACTGAAAGAAGTAAAATTGCCAAGCTGAAAACGGGCAAATCGAAAGTTAAAAACAGGGATACGAAAATTCATTTCCACAACATTTGACACAAACTCTTTCTGAATTGGAAGAAAAAGGTTTGATTTTTAAACATCAGGCAAGCACAAGAATTTATCCAATTTATTTAGTTGACAGAACTCTTTCAAAAATAGACTTCA
>DAORIL010000968.1:0-2119 GCA_035438525.1 Pyrinomonadaceae bacterium | reverse complement strand
AAGATTATATATGGAAGTTCAGTAAGGTGCTTAAATTAATCACTTATTACTCTAAAAAGGCAAACTTTCATCGTCTTTATATCTTTGACGATGGCGAAACTTTAGCCAAGAATATTCCAGCCGATCTTTTACAACCACAAACTTTTTCCAGAACCACAATCCGGCAACCGTCCAGTTCTGTTGGAGCCGGTAGTAATGATATATTTTGCTTTTGCCCGTTTCTTCACAGAGTTTCTTCAGCAGTTGATCTGTTGTCAGTGTGTCAAATTCAGTAAATGGATAACATGATGAAAACTCAATTATTTCGCGGTTCTGCGCTTGTAAACAATGTCGAATATCAGCATTCCAGTAAATTTCTGTTGGCTCATAGAGAAATTGAATATCGGTAAATGGCTCTTGAAACAGAACAGCAATTTGGTAATATTTTTTGTGCTTGTTGATATATTCGGTCGGTGAAAATCCAAAACTGACACGCTCATAAGTCGAAAAACAATATGTCCCCAGACTAATAAAATAAGTGTAAAGCAAATCGGCTTCGATCAAGCGAAAAATCTTCGACTGCAATTTGGTTAGTTTTTTCTTTTTGAGGGCATAATAAAGCTCTCGCAGGTGCTGATTATTTCTCATACTCTCCTCCAAATTTTGCGACATTTGTTTAATCGGTATTTTAAGCAAAAAAACAAGTCTTCAATAATTCTTCCCAGAACAAAGAAAACCTGTTTTTTTTTGTTCTTCGGTTTTTTAGGTGGAAAATGTGCAATTTCTGTTAGCTTTTTTTTCAAAAGTTTTTAAACAATTTGTTGCTGAAAAACTTTGCATCATTACCTGATTACCATCCCAGTCAAGAACTTCAAGTTCAAAAAAATCCTCATCTTCGCGGTTTGTAATACGAAATATGTCAATGCCTCTAATCTTGATGACAAGCAAATCTTCTTGATTATCAAGAGATACTGTTTTCTGTTTTGGTTTGCTCATATTATTTGTTTTCCACCTAAAAAACCGAAGACACTTTTTTTTATTGATTAATATTTCACTTTACTTTTTAACATTAGCGTTCGCCGGTTTAGTAGATTCGCTGGAAACATCATAACTAACACCTGTTTGACTTGAAGTGATAACCTGTCCGTTTTGCGTGGTGATGTTGACATTTGAATTTGTCGTCGAATGAACGCGTGGAGACGCATTTAAGGTCTCGTGGCGATTATTCGAGGGTTGATTCGAGTTTAATATTGGGGCATTCTCATTGCTGCCGGAACTTGGAGCAACATTGGTATTGGTCGCCGTCTCGGTTGCCGGTTGATGAAGTGCCGGATCAGAATTGGAAGTTTGATCGCCGCTGCTGCCGCATCCTGCCGCCAAAAAGATAAACATCAATAAACAATAGACTTTTTTCATATTTTTTCCTCTTTTTAATTAAAATTGGGGGCAATCTAAATCAATCGGGCTAGTAGATACCTATAAATCGGCATCTACTAAAATCAACTGAACGGAAGTTTTTCCCTTCCAAGAATTGGTTTGGACTTTGTATATGGCTGGAAACTCGCTGACTTCCTGCCAGTCGGTATTTGCACACAAATCCGCCGAATTCCACCAGAGCGCATTGAGTGTCTGCTCACTTGATTCATCGGCAAACAACGCGAATTTCAGGTGCTTTTCTTTTAAAATACGCGGTTCGTCCTCAAGCTGAAAGACGGATGAAAAGACCGGTTCAGGATTGCCGTTGCCGAAAGGTTCCATCAATTTCAATTCTTTGGCTAACTGCATCGAAATTTCGGCGGCTTTGATTTCCAACTCGAATCTGGGAGCTGGTTCACTGATTTCCGCAGGCTGATAGTTTTCGGCAAAAGTAATGAGTGCTTGCCGTAGTTTTTCGAGATTTTCAACTCTCAAAGTTGCCCCGCACGCCATTTGATGACCGCCGAAGGTAGTAAAAAATTCTGCGCCGCTGGTTAGTGCTTCAAGCAATGGAAAATTATTGACGCTGCGACCTGAGCCGTAAAGCGTGCCGTCTTCTTCTTCAGAGAAAACAAGTGCCGGAACATCGAATAAATTGGTGATGCGCGACGCGACGATGCCGACAACTCCGCGATGCCAGTTCATTCCGCTCAAGACCAGAAAG
>DAORIL010000967.1:0-2121 GCA_035438525.1 Pyrinomonadaceae bacterium | reverse complement strand
TTCGCATATTGCGAACCATAGAGAAGTTTTGGAAAATATTTTTCTCGCATCCGGTCATCCGCACCTTTGCCGAGACGCAATTCTTCTAAAACCACCCCTTGTTCTTTTTTTACTTCTTCTTTGTCCAAAGTAAGCCCCGAAGCCCAATCTTTTAATACTAATAATCCTTTATCCAATAATTCAGGCTTTTCGTCCGGAATGGGAAGAATATAAACGGTTTCATCAAAACTTGTGTAGGCATTCAAATCTGCTCCAAATTCGACACCAATCGATTGAAGGTAGGAAACCAGTTCGTTCTTTTTGAAATTTTTCGACCCATTAAAAGCCATATGTTCCATAAAATGGGCATAGCCTTGTTGGTCATCCCGTTCCAAAATCGAACCGGCATTGAGCACTAAACGAAGTTCAACTTTTTTCTCGGGCTTTGAATTTCGTTGGATATAGTAAGTTAATCCGTTCGGTAACTTCCCGATTTTGACGTTTGGATCGGTTGGAATAGGTTGGTTGGGATTATTTTGAGCCTGTGCAGTAAACGCCAAGCCCATCAGCAATAAGAAAAGTAAACGTAGTGATTTACGCATAAAGTTATACTCCTTAATTTTCAAAGTTTTGGGGCAGGAATTGTTTAATTTTTGATCAATATTAAATGATAAAGTTGCAATTTATATAAATAAGCTGCAAAAACGTAAGATTTTTTCAACTTTCGGCAATAAAAAAAACGCTTTATCCTGTTCAGATAGATTGTGCCTCAAGTTCCAATCTAAATCAACAAAATCAAAGCGTTTATAAGTTTATGGAATTTAATTATTTCCCTAAAACTTCTTTCATTGTCACGCCAATATCGGCGGGTGATTTAACAACGTGAATGCCTGCTTCACTCAAAGCCTTCATTTTTTCTTCAGCTGTTCCTTTGCCGCCCGAAATGATTGCGCCGGCGTGTCCCATTCTGCGTCCGGGAGGTGCAGTTTGCCCGGCAATAAAAGCAACGATTGGTTTGCGTTTCGATAAGCCGCTTTCAAAAGCCCAGGCGGCCGCATCTTCTTCGGCAGTTCCGCCGATCTCACCGATTAAAATAATTCCTTCGGTTTCATCATCTTCGGCGAATAATTTTAAAGCATCGGTGTGATTAGTGCCGATAATAGGGTCGCCGCCAATTCCGATTGCAGTTGATTGTCCGAGTCCGATTGCGCCGGTTTGTCCAACTGCTTCGTAGGTCAACGTGCCTGAGCGGGAAACAATTCCGATTGAACCTTTTTTGTGAATATGTCCGGGCATAATCCCGATCTTACATTCATCGGGAGTAATGATTCCGGGACAATTCGGGCCAATGACGCGGGTGTTTCGACTGTTCAAATATTCTTTGACTTTGACCATATCGGCAACTGGAATGCCTTCGGTAATGCAGACAACTAAAGGGATCCCGGCATCTGCGGCTTCCATGATGGCATCTGCGGCAAACGGTGGCGGAACATAAATTACTGAAGCATTAGCTCCGGTTTCATTGACCGCATCGGCAACTGTATTAAAAACGGGAACGCCTTCGTGAGTTGTTCCGCCTTTTCCGGGGGTAACTCCGCCAACGACATTGGTGCCGTAATCGATCATTTGCAAAGTATGAAAAGTTCCTTCTTTTCCGGTGATGCCTTGAACAATCAGGCGTGTATTTTTATTAACTAAAACGCTCAAGTTTTGCTCCTCTGAAATTTTATAAAAAGTAATGGAATATAACTTTTTGAGTATAACACGATGGTTGTTTTTTCTCGAAATTGAGTTTTATTGAACTTTTTTTTGTTAACTGCCGTAAAGGAATTTGAGTCTATAGAATCAGACTTACTCATTCGGAAATTTCAAAATATATGAAAAAGGTTGTCTCTTTTTATTACGATGCTTTTAAAATCGCTTTTGATTCGATTATTGCTCATAAACTACGCGCTTTTTTAACTTTGATTGGCATTATTATCGGTGTTGCGGCAGTGGTTGTGGTTGGAGCATCGATCAGTGGTTTGAAAACTTATGTGATTGATAAAATCTCGAAAGTTTTGGGTTCAAATCACTTTATGATCACCCGAATGGCAAATACCGGAAGGATTTCGGACGAAGAAGTTGAGAAACGGAAGCGCT
>DAORIL010000966.1:0-2129 GCA_035438525.1 Pyrinomonadaceae bacterium | reverse complement strand
CATTTTGTTTCCGCTCGTTGGAATTTCGCTCATCTTTTGCTTGCTGTTTGATTATTTGGTGATTCAAAAAGTGCCAAAACTCAAACACATAATCAGTTAAATTTAGGAGGAAATAAAAAATGAAAAATTTGCTAATCGTATTTATTTTAACAATTTGCAGCGTTTTCGTAATCAACGCTCAAACGCAGCCTGTCGCAATCAATTTTCAAGCCGTTGTCGGCGATAAACTGTTTGATTGCAAAGAAACTTATGAAGGAATCGGCACAACCAAATCGAAAATGACGGTTTCCGATTTCAAATTTTATGTTGAAGACGTTCGTCTGATTGATAAAAAAGACAAAGAAACTGCGGTTAGCTTGACGAATGACGGAAAGTTTCAGAGTGAAAAAGTGGCGTTGCTTGATTTTGAAAACGGTGAAGGAAATTGCACGAACGGCACGAAAGAATTAAATACAACAATTCTCGGCACTGTTCCGAAAGGCAAATATACGGGCGTGAAATTCGTCATCGGAGTTCCCGAAGAAATGAATCATCTCGACCCGACTTTACAGTCTTCGCCGCTGAATCTGACGCGGATGATGTGGTCTTGGCAAATCGGTTACAAATTCGCCCGCATTGATACAAAAACGACGGGCAGACCGAACGGCTACGTTTTGCATCTCGGCTCGACCAACTGCGAAACCGATCCAAACGGCAAAACAAATTGTAAATACAGCAATCGTCCCGAATTTTCGTTTGCAAAATTTGATTTGATGAAAGATGTTATAAAGGTTGATTTGAAAGCACTTTTTGCCGGATCAAACGTAGACATTAATCAGGAAAAAACTTCGGCAGGCTGTATGTCATTTCCCGGAGACGGCGATTGCACGGGGATTTTCAAAAGTCTCGGCTTAAATTTTGAAGCAGAAGGCAATCAGTTATCAGGCAAACAAACTTTTATGCGGGCGGAGAAAGACAAATGATTTTATCCACGAAGGGACACGAAGCAAACACGAAGATTTTCTATTTTCTTCTCTTCGTGAAACCTTCGTGAACTTCGTGGATGAAAAAAGAAATCTATGAAACATCTAAAAATTGCAGTTATTTTCATTTTTATTTTCCTGAGCGTTTTGGCTTTGAGCCAAAAAATCCCAGTTTCAAAGGCTCAAATCGTTGAATATAAATGGGATTTGCCGAAAGGCTTTCCGACTCCGAATGTTCCGGCAGATACCCCGATGACGGACGCAAAAGTCGAACTCGGCAGACACCTTTTCTATGATAAACGTCTTTCTATCAATGAAAAAACTTCTTGTGCGACTTGTCATTTGCAAGAAAAAGCCTTTACTGAAGATAAGAAAACCTCGGTTGGAACGACAGGCGAAATTCATCCGCGAAATTCGATGACATTGGCAAATGTGGCTTATAATCCTTCGTTCAATTGGGCGAATCCGGCGGTTAATTCCTTGGAAAGACATCATTTATTGCCGATTTTCGGAATAACTCCTATTGTCGAAATGGGAATGGAAGGAAAAGAAAATCTGCTGCTCCAAAGAGTCAAAGCTGAACCTGTTTACGAAAAACTTTTCGTGGATGCGTATCCAAGCGACAACGAAAAAGTAACGCTCAATCACATCACGAAATCCATCGCAAGTTTTGTTCGCACAATGATTTCCGGAAATTCGCCTTATGACAAATATCGCTATGGAAAACAGCAAGACGCAATTTCGCATACAGCCGAGATAAGTGTAAAAATAGGTAATAGTGTTAAACAGGTTTAACAAGTCACGATTTGACAACCTCCAATTTCTCATCATAATTCAAGAAATTAACTGCATTTTGTTCCAGATTCTCTCGTCCGTGGTCATACCTCATCACAGTTTTTGGGTCTTTATGCCCCGTCATCATTTGCACTTGCCGATAGGTTAAGCCTTGATCCAAGGCTTTTGTTATCGCCGTCCGTCGTAAATCGTGTGGAGATATTTTTCCAATTCCGCCGAAATCGCCCCATTTCTTGACGATATTCCAAGCCATTTGTTTGGATAAGGGTTTATCAAAAACCAGGGTTCGGTAATTTGTTAAAGGCTGAAAGATATAGCTTTCATTACTGTCACAATGTTGGAGTTTTCGTCTGTCTTTATCTAATTTCAAAT
>DAORIL010000965.1:0-2136 GCA_035438525.1 Pyrinomonadaceae bacterium | reverse complement strand
TTGTAATTAAAAACGCTAAAACAAGGAATTCTTTCAGCTTTAGAAATGTCTTTTTAAATAGGGAGATTTTTCTCTGATAGGAAAACATAATGGCAAATCTTTATAATGAATTTAAGAAAGGTGACTCAAAACAAGAAAAAGCAATTGAAATTGACAAAACTATCGTCCGGCTCGAAGAAGATATTCGAAAATTAAAAGTTGATTTTGGAATCTTTTTCAATGGCGGACTCCGACGTGCACCGCACGAAGCGCGCGGACGTATCGAGGCTACAATTAAAAGATTAGCAGACGATAGAAATTTGAATTATCAGCAGCGTTATCAATTAAATTCGGTCGTTTCAGGTTACAATTCACATCGCGAGCTTTGGCGCAGATTGTTAAAGAAAAAAGGCGAAGAGCTAGTGTAACTCCATAAATTCTTTTCACTCAATCAATTAATTTTCTTGTTAGTTAAGATAATTGAGGCTGGCAAACAGTTGTCCTTGACCTAATCTTATCCTTAAACCATACTCATTTATCTGCTTTCCCTAAGAATAAGGACAAGAAAATTATGAAAAAATCCAACCAGTATTTTTTATCTAAATTTGGAGCAGGACTTCTACTTTTAACTGCTATCTTTCTGCAACCTATAATCGTTGGCAGCCAAACGATGTCAATCGAAGAATACGAACCAAAATCAACTTTGGTTGTTCCCGGAACCATCATCAAAAAAGCTAAATATCCTTTTATTGATGTCCATAATCATCAGCCTCTGAACCCGAAACCCGAAGATCTAGCCAAAATGGTTAATGATATGGACGCTCTGAATATGAAGGTAATGGTCAATCTGAGCGGAACTACCGGCAATACATTGGCAGAAGGTGTCAAAAACTACAAGGGCAAATATCCAACCCGTTTTATCACTTTTGCCAATCTTGATTTCAAAGATATTGATGAACCCGGCTACGGTGAGCGTGCCGCTAAACAATTGGAACAAGATGTTAAGAACGGCGCACAAGGTTTGAAGTTTTTCAAAAATTGGGGTTTGACCGTGACCGATAAAAACGGCAAACGGATTCCGACCGATGATCCGCGTCTCGATCCTGTTTTTGAAAAATGTGCCGAGCTTGGGATTCCCGTTCTGATTCATACCGGCGAACCTCGTTCGTTTTTTGACCCGCAGGATAAGTTTAATGAGCGTTGGTTGGAACTAAAACAGTTTCCTGACCGGGCGCGTCCGGCTGACAAATATCCTTCGTGGGAAACCGTCATGGGCGAACAGCATCACCTTTTTGCCAAACATCCTAAAACGATTTTTATTGCGGCACATCTCGGTTGGTTGGGTGGCGATTTGGCCCGACTCGGAGCGTTATTGGATAAATTACCGAATGTTTATACGGAAGTGGCGGCAGTGGTTGCCGAACTTGGACGGCAACCGCGTTTTGCACATGACTGGTTCATCAAATATCAGGACCGCGTTTTGTTCGGAAAAGATACCTGGGCACCCGAAGAGTATTACACCTATTTTCGCATTTTTGAGAGTTCGGATGAATATTTTGATTATTTCCGCAAACGCCACGCTTTTTGGAAAATGTATGGTCTGAATTTGCCCGATCAGGTTCTCAAAAAACTCTATTACAAAAATGCTCTGAAAATTATTCCGGGAATTGATAAAAAACTATTTCCGAATTAAAGGAGATTAAGTTAAGTTTCAGCAGAGAAAAAAGATTTCGTGTCTTTTTTCTCTGCGTCTGTAAATATCTGAATTTGTTCGCCAATATTCGCCTCTTTTCTCATCAGTATCATTTCTTTTTTCCTCAACCAATTTTATAATCACTTACAAGAGGAAATTTTGTTATGAAAACGATATTGGCACTAATTTTAATGGTTTTGGCAACTGTAATTATCAGCAATGCACAACCAAACGGACGTGGTGGAATGGCAATTAGAATGGCGGACGATGTTCATTCTTATGCGAATCCGCAACAGGCAAAAGTTACTCACGTTGACCTTGATTGGACAGTTCTGTTTGACCAAAAAATAATTAAAGGTTCAGCTACTTTGAGTTTTCAACGTCCGCCGGATGCGGTCAATGCACCTTTGATTTTGGATACACGGGATTTGAACATCGAAAAAATCGAAACTTCCACGGGTGGT
>DAORIL010000964.1:0-2141 GCA_035438525.1 Pyrinomonadaceae bacterium | reverse complement strand
ACCATTATAAAGCCGCAGCAAGCTGACGGGGTATTAAACCCAGAGCGAATAAAATTTGGTTCTAACGCGATTAGACTGTCTTCTCCTACAACTTCTAAAAGCGTGTTGAACAGTTTCGGCACGCTTCTTTTTTAATTAAGGTCTATGGTTTTGGGTTCTTTAGTCTTTGACATCAATCCCAGAACCGAAATTCCTAATCCAAAATCGAATGAAAGATTTTTTGACCATTGCACACTATTAACGAAAGCAAGTTTTATCAGCGAATTTTAAGGAGATTATCGAGATGAAAAAAGTAGTTTTAATGATGGCATCAGTTGCAGGATTGGCAATCAACATTTTTGCCCAATCTGATGCAAAAACAAAAATTGATGCCAATTTAATGTTTGCCAAAAATCAAATTCAGCGTTCGATTGATGACCCAAAAAACAGCGTGCCTGACGATGTGATGAAACTTTTGTATCAACCCGAAGTTTGGAAAGCCGAACTCGCAGTCATCATCAAAGAGCCTGTTTCGGCATTTCCTGCAAACTGGCTTGCGCCGATTCAGGACAAAATCAATGAGCTGAAAGGCTTATTAGAAAATGGCTGGAAAGATCGGAGCTGGAAACAACCGCCATTTAGCCGCCCGGTCGAAGAAGGAATGGCAAAAGCTAAATTTTTGAGCTATTACAAAGGTGCGAGCGTTCTCAAAATCGGCTCGAACTACAAAGATTGGAATATGTTCAAAAATTCGCTCGGCATTCCAACTAATAAATTTATTCGCGGAATCGCTCTGGTCAAATATCCGGGACAAGAGTTTTGTATTCAACAAGAATGGATAGTCAAACAAACTTACGCAGACGGAAAATGGTCGGCTTCAAAAGTTGACAGCTTTGGCGGCGGCGGAGTTTTGATGAAATGCAATTAAGGAAAATCAAATATTAGGAGAATTGAAAAATGGAAGATTTAGACAGCATAAAAAAACGACAAGCTAACGATAAGGAAGCAAACAAAGGCAAAAATTTGGAAAAAGGTAAATCCGACTCAACAACCAGAGGGGACGGAATAGTCTTTGATGCGGGAGACGGGGCAAAGAAAACGAATACCCCAAAGAAACCGTAGGTTAACGGAAATTGGAAATCATACTTTTGGAAGGAGAAAAGAAAATGAAGAAAAGTTTAATAATTGTAACAGTTATCAGTTTGCTAGTTGCTTTTTCAAGTGTAGCTTTTGGACAAAAGAACAAAAAGACGAATCAAAATCCGTCAACTGCTACTGCCGGAGCGGAGCAGCAACAAACCGCAGCCAAGCAACAAACAACAACTCAGAAAGCTCAAAGCAAAGCAGATTTTAATCGTTGGTATTCGGCAAAAGCCTTTACCTGGTCTGCTCTGGCAAAATTGCATAGTTCAAATCAGTATGTGGATGACAACACCTATCGCTTGACCAAGCAATATTCTTCCAAAGCACTTGCCAAATTGCGCTGCCACGTTGAAAAAATAAGCCCTTGTAATGATAGTGTGGGGGAAATCGAAAATCGTGAAGAAGGAGATATGCGAGGTGTTTATGAATATTTAAAAGATGCTAAAAACGCTTTGCAAAAAGCTGCCGGAACTGCTGAAAAAGATGAAGTTATGAGCCTTTTGAACCGTGCGATTGAACTTGCCAACACCTATATCCAAGCGCATCCGCCTGAAAGTTCAAAAAAAGATGAATCGTCAAATACTTCTAACAAGTCAAATCCGCCGATTGACGAATCAACCAAAACTCAAAAAGGACAAAATCCAATCGCCGACGGCACGACTTATAATACGACTTCAAATTCAACTCAAAAAACGGCAAATCCAAATTCCGGTTTTATGGATCAGCCCGATGATGCAGTGAAGTCGGCACCCCAAAATGCCAAAAAGACGGATAATTTAGGCGGCGATGATGATCCCGAAAAAACTCAGCGGTCAAGTAAAGCAGCTAAAACAAACGGCAAGACTCAAAAAAACACGAATTGGACAATGGAAGACCAAGATTTAGTTAAGCCTAAAACTACCCAACGCAACGCCAAAACTAAATCTACGAATACCAAAGTCAGAAACAGCAAATCTATTCCAAAAACAGTCACTTCAACAAACCCGGATGCAGGTTACAGAGATACTGACGAAGATGTC
>DAORIL010000963.1:0-2145 GCA_035438525.1 Pyrinomonadaceae bacterium | reverse complement strand
AGATTCAAAAATCCCCAATACACGAGGCATTCGCAACGATGTTGTCAATGCGCTCAAAGCAATCAAAGTCCCGAATATCCGCTATCCGGGGGGCTGTTTTGCTGACGAATATCATTGGCGAAAAGGCATCGGAACTCAGCGGGTCAAGACACTCAATCCGAATTGGGGCGGAGTGATCGAGCCAAATACTTTTGGGACTCACGAGTATTTGGATTTTATGGACCAAATTGGTTCAGAGGCATATCTTTCGGTCAATGTCGGTTCAGGAACTCCACAGGAAGCCGCCGAGTGGTTGGAATATTTAACCACTGACCAACTGACCGATCTTGCTAAAGAACGTGCTGCCAACGGTCATCCCGCGCCTTACAAAATCCCTTATCTCGGAATCGGAAATGAAAGCTGGGATTGCGGCGGCAATATGACTGCGGAAACATATCTGGGAGAATTCAAAAAATACAGCCGTTTTGTCCGAAACTATAATCCGGCACAGCAAAATAATGACAAAATGCTGAAAATTGCCGTTGGTCCGGGCGGCGGCGAACCGCGTTTTATGGAATGGACGGAAGTGATGATGAAAGGCTGGAAAAATCACACCTGGAGCTGGGATATGCAGGGGCTTTCCTTACATAATTACACGGTAATCAATTGGAGCGATAAATATAAGTCAACCGAATTTGGCGAAAAAGAATACGCCGAGATTCTCAAAGAAACTCTCAAGATGGATGATTTGATCAAAAAGCATTCCGCCATTATGGACAAATACGATCCTGAGAAAAAAATTGCGCTCGTTGTGGATGAGTGGGGCGCGTGGTATGCTCCGCTTCCCGGCACAAATTCAGGTTTTCTAATTCAGCAAAATAGTCAGCGCGATGCTATTTTAGCAGCACTGAACATCAATATTTTTGCCCGTTATGCCGACCGGGTTCGGATGGCAAATATTGCTCAAATGATCAATGTTCTGCAAGCAATGATTATGACTGACAAAGAAAAAATGGTGCTGACCCCAACCTATCATGTCTTTAAAATGTATGTGCCGTTTCAGGATGCGACCTTTGTTCCGATTACTTTTGATGCCGGAACTTACACTTTTAACGGCGTGACATTACCGCGTGTAGATGCCATCGCCGCCAAAGGTAAAGACGGCAAATTATGGGTAGAAATCACCAATGTGGATCCGAATCGGGCAGTCGAAATTGATTTAAATGCAACCGGGATGACAGCTAAATCGGCAGTTGGGGAAACTCTTACCGCCCCTCAAGTTGATAGTGTTAATACCTTTGAGAAACCAAATACGGTTGTTCCAAAATCAATTTCAGCCAAGGCAAACAACGGAAAACTGGTTTTGAATCTGGAGCCTAAATCGGTAACCGTGGTTTCGGTTGAGTAAGAGGAAAGACTAAAACTTACAAATAAGACTTTGAATTATTGCGCTCACACGGCGCAGATTCGTGATGTTGTGTTCTTAAATTCAGCAGCATAAATTTGAAGTTTTAGTCTATCCGTGTTAAACCTCATTACATCTATTCAAAAAAAATGGCAAAAAAACAAAAGAAATTTTGCTTAGTGCTTATCAAACCATCACATTATGATGACGATGGCTACGTTATCCAATGGTTTCGCTCTGCAATCCCTTCCAACTCTTTAGCAGTTCTCTATGGTTTAGCTTTAGAGTGTGCCGGGCAAAAGGTTTTGGGCGAAGATATTGAATTAGAAATTCACGCCTTTGACGAAACAAACACAATAATCCACACCCGCAAAATTGCTTCTTTGATTGAGAAAGCAGGCGACGGAATGGTGATGCTGGTTGGGGTCCAGTCAAATCAATTTCCGCACGCGTTGGATATGGCGACGATCCTGCGCGAGCGCGGAATTCGGGTGGCGATTGGCGGATTTCATATTTCCGGCACAATGGCAATGCTCAAAGAAAGAGATTTGCATGTTCAAAAAGCTTTAGACCTTGGAGTTTCAATTTTTGCCGGTGAAGCAGAAGGTCGTTTGGCGCAGGTTCTGCGAGATGCTTTTGAAAACCGACTGCAACCGATTTATAACTTTATGGATGATTTGCCGAACATCCAGGGAGTTGCACCGCCGCTGCTTCCGGCTGAAAGAATTCATCTAACTGCCGGAGCAACCACCAGTTTTAGA
>DAORIL010000962.1:0-2147 GCA_035438525.1 Pyrinomonadaceae bacterium | reverse complement strand
ACAACAACAGTTTCCGGTAATTGTGGAGCTGGTAATCAAACTGCGAGGAATAATGCTTGCGATACTAATTTAGGACCTCAATGTTGTAGTGGAAAAGCTCAACAAAATACAACTGGAACCGGCACTTGTGGCGGCAATCCGGCTATTTTTAACTGCATTTGTATTGCTTAACTTGGAATAGATAGAGACCTTTATTGGAGACTTACTTCCTGATCGCACTTTCAGCCTATTTTAAGGAGTTAAAAGCACCGGCATATTTCAGCGGGATAAATCACTTTTAGAGATAATTGTGAGGTCAGAAATTAATGATTTCCCGGATAAACAATATGTCAAACCAAATTCTTACCAATCAAAATTTTACCAATTCCGACTTAGCTTGTTTTATTAAAAACTTACGTTCCAGGCTCTGTTTCGATAATTTCCAAACTTCGGTCTTAAAACCTGTTAATCAAATGGAAGAACTTGGTTTAAGACTTAATGTAAATGTTCTTTCACAGGAACTACCGCTCCGCCACTCCAAATGTTTTTTTGTAATTGATTCTCATAATATATATTTTTTTTCAGAGTCGGGAGGACAGCAAATAAATATATTTTTTGAAGAACTTTCTAATTCCTTTCAAAATAAACTGTCAAGATTAAGAAGCCAAATCTTCGGTTTATATCTATTTGAAGCCTTCATTGTAGAGAAAAAATTAATTCTTTCCGATATTCTCATCAAGAAAGGAAAAGATGTCAGAAACGAACCTTTTCTGAACCGTCAAATTTTACTTAAAGGATTCTCAGACCAGCATAACTTTGCCCACTACCAAGCAAATGCCGGCACTAAAGCTAAGGAAAATTTGAGAAGAAAACTTCAAAAACAGTCGAATAAAGACCAAAGTTTAATTACTTCAATTGTCTATCGGGACAAAACTTCCAAATATGGCGACGTGCTTCAACAAAACACCATTAAGATCCAACCGAATTTGGTTGACCACAATTCTTCCGAAAGACCCGCCGCCGCTTAATATAAATACATCAACCGCCAAACTTGCTTTTTGGCAGGTTTGAATAATGGATAAATTTTATGAAAACAGAATTAGCTTACAAAAAAGGAAAATCAGATAAAGTTTATAATATTGAGATTTCCTCAACCTCCAACGGACAGTTTGTCGTCAATTTTGAATATGGGCGACGCGGCTCAAAACTCCGACCCGGAACAAAAACTCCAAACCCTGTTTCAAGGGTTAAAGCCATCACCATTCACGATGACTTGATGCGGGAAAAATTGACCAAAGGTTATTATGTGGTGAAGCAGCATTCCAGTCTCCCGACATCACCCCCGCCAACCCCAGCCGCTGTTTCGGGTCAGTCAGGATTAATGGTTCCTGCCATCCCTTTCCAACAACCGGCTTCTATTGTTGGAATGCTCGATAGCACTTTCATCGGACTTCAGGTCATTCCAACCACCAACCAGGTCTTAATTGAATGGCAAAAACAGAAATTAAAGATTTACTCTTTTGGTAATTTTTCGATTGAACCAAAACTTGAAAGTTCTTTGACCGAATCATTTTTACGGGAAAATCTTGGCGATACTGTTTTGCGGGGATTTATTCAAAATTCAAATGTCTTTTTTGTGGATGCTTTGATTCTTGACAGTAAGGATATTCAACGGGAAAACACGGTCAACAGGTATCTTATGCTCAAGAATTTTGCTCATCGTTTTAACTTGATAATTGCCCAATTGCAAATAGACAAAGCAAATAAACATTTACAATTTAACGCCCCGGATAACAGTGGCAAATTCCTTTTAAGGCAATTAAACCAGCCGTTTAACTCGCATGATGTCGGAGAGTGGTTCGCTTATAATGAGGTTGGCGCAAATTCTGACTGATTTTGATTTGCTCATGATTTCAGTTTTTTGCTCTGATTTTAGCAATAATAATGTTTATGGAATTAGTTGTTACTGCCCAAAATAATAGTTTTAGCCGCGCTCATAAAGACTTTACCGTTTGGTGCCGTGCAGTTGAAAATTCCGATTCTAATTCACCTCACTTTGAAATCTTGACCGAATGCTTAACGTCCGGTCTGGGTTTGGAAGTTTTAGCCAAAAGAAATGCTAAAAACTATTTTGCCGCCCGCCGAATTTTTGAAGAGAAAATTAAATC
>DAORIL010000961.1:0-2151 GCA_035438525.1 Pyrinomonadaceae bacterium | reverse complement strand
TGATCAATCAACTATTATCCGGTCGAATTTGTTTTCCTGAATTGATATGAAAATGAAGATGTTTTGACTCCTGATAATCCCCCAAATTTGTGAGCACCCTTGCCGCGCCTTTTTCTTTTACAATTTGATCAGCGACGTGCCGAATGACGCTAAACAGTTCTAAAAACACGGCTTCATCCTCTTTTTCTAAGGTTAAAAGTGATGAAATATGTTTTTTTGGAATAACTACCAAATGAGTTTCCCAAAAAGGTTTGGTATGTTTATAAGCCAAAATATTTTCTGTTTCCAAAACTTTTTCGACCTCAATTTTCCCGTTCAAAACCTGTTCACAATAAAAATCTTCAAACATAACTTTAACTGTCGGCACATCGACACTTTATAAATTACTTTAACCTTGTTAAAATCACAAAAGTCAATATGTTAGAAAAAATCCGTTCGCTTCCCCTCGAACAAAAAATCGGACAATTATTTTTTATTGGACTTCCTGGTGTTGAGCTGGATGAAGAAGCTAAGAATCTTTTGCAAGAAGTTTCCGCCGGTGGGGTTTGCTTTTTTACCCGTAATATCCGGGAAGCCAGTCAAACACGGAAATTACTTGATGATTTACGCGATTTTTTACCAATTGAACCGATTTTAAGTCTCGACCAAGAGGGCGGATTGGTTGACAGATTACGGCGAGTTGCGACTCCAATGCCCTCGGCAAGTTCACTGAAAACTACTGAAAACATCAAAAAATTAGCAGAAATCACTGCGAAATTAATTCGTATTTTTGGCTTTAATACCAACTTTGCTCCGGTGGTTGATATTCCGACTCAAGAAAGCTTAAAAACCCAAAATGGTTTGCAATCGAGATGTTTTGGGGAATCATTAGAAAGTGTGGTTGCCCTTTCAGAAATTTATCTTAAAACCTTACAGGATAACAAGATATTGGGTTGTCCAAAACACTTTCCCGGCATCGGATCATCGGTCACCGATCCGCACGAAGAGCTTCCTATTGTAAAAAACAATCACCAGGATTTACTAAAAAATGATTTGATTCCCTATCAAAAACTTCTTCAACAAACCCATCAAATAATGATTGCCCATGCGGCTTATCCAAATCTTGACTTGCAGGAACGCGACCAAAATGGCAAACTTTTACCGTCTTCGTTAAGTTACAACATCGTTACTAAACTTCTCCGCCAAGAACTCGACTTTCAAGGTCTAGTCGTCACAGACGATTTAGAAATGGGTGCGATTTTGAAAAATTATGGAATAGGTGAGGCTTGTAAAATGGCCATCAAGGCTGGAGTTGATATGTTGTTAATTTGCGCTAACCCCGATGCTGTCAAAGAGGGATTTCGGGCAATTTCACAGGCAATAAAAACCGGTGAAATCACTGAAAAACAATTGGAAGAATCGCTGCAACGGATTGCTCTTTATAAAAATCTAATGCAGCCGCCTGTTAATTTTGACAAAAATCGTGTGGCTGAATTATCGAAAGAAATCGAAAAGCTTAACGAAAAAATAAAATAAATTTTGGAGGAAAAATGTTGCGTCAAACATTCCTATATTTTGCAATTTTATCGATTTTAATTATTGGACTAACCGGAAGTTCATGTAATCGAACCAATAACGGTGCAGTTACCATTGCCCTTTCGGATAAATTTTCAAGTCTGGATACAATTTCAACCACCAGCCCTGATTCTGCTGCTGACCGACTGCGGAATTTGATCTACAATTCCTTAGTTAAGAAAAATGATAAATTTGAATATGTTGGTGATTTAGCTAAAGAAATCAAGATCGGTGATGATAATTTAACCGTCACTTTTAATTTACAAGAGAAAGTTAAATTTCATAACGGACAACCTTTTACCTCAGCAGATGCAAAATATACTTTGGAGGCTCTTTTCCAAGCGAATGGATATAAAGGCGCAAGTTTTTACGATACAGTTGACGGACAAAAACAACCGCACATTACCGCCCTTGAAACCCCTGATCCAAAAACTTTGGTTATCAAAGTCCGCCGTCCGGCATTGGTCAATCAATTACTTTCTAATTTGGTAGCAATTCCGATTATTCCAAATAACACTCTTGAACAACAAAAAACTGCACCAATTGGAACCGGAGCTTTTAAGTTTGTAAAGTTTGACCAGTTAAATAACATTGTTG
>DAORIL010000960.1:0-2155 GCA_035438525.1 Pyrinomonadaceae bacterium | reverse complement strand
TTAACCAAGAATAGATACTTGGAGGAGGCAAGCAAAATGGGTTGGTCAAGTGAAATGCACATCGAACAACACAACTCGATGATGGAAAACGATGCCGAATATGCTGAATCATACGCCCGGCACGAAGAGGAATCCTTTCATTACAATCACTGGTGCGAGGAACAAAACCGAATTGAATATTATCTGGACTGGTTCGCTGATTGGCGGCTGGATTGGACAGGTTATCAGGAATTTGAAGATGAAATCTTTGAAGCCCAAATAATCGGAGAAATAGTTTTAGAGGATGAGGATTTACCCTTTTAGGAGCGTGGCAAGATGAGAAAGCAAATTGGAGAGGCACAAATATCGCAACTATATGCACCTTTGGCGGACTTTCTGAAGACATTGTTCGATGTCGAATTAGAAATTTCAACTTTGACGAAAATCGCTCTAATTTCTGCGGAAATCCAATCAGAATTAGCCGAACTTTCCCGCGATGTTTGTGATGTCGAAGGTTGTGAGTTAGAACCTGTCAGTGGAGGTAATGCGTGGCGCGAAACTGGTTATTGGTCAGTTTGCTCCAACCACTCGCGTTTATCCCGGCAAGGTGAAGGTCAGCCTCAAATGAAGTCCGAAGCGATTGAACGAGAACAAAGCCGAGATTCAAATGGCTATCTATCTTAAAGATAAATAAATATGATGAAACAGAACTATTTAAAACCGCCTTTATTGAAGATAGCTTCGGCAACCCAATTGGAATTAGTCGAGGCTGTCACTAACACTTATCGAGTTTATAATTATTCCTTCAAAGGAAGTCTCAAACAAGTTACGGGACAAAAAGAGTTTGATTGTTATTTTCTCGCGAAACAATATTTCAACCAATTAAAACAAAAGAAACTGCAACAGGGAAATCATTTCCAAAACCAGCCGAATCATCAAACTATTCCCCTTGAATTTGTGCAGATCACGCGGAAAAAGAGCCTCCAAATAAGGCAAAACCCTGATTATCGGGTTCAGTTGATCCAGCCCGGTCAAAGGCTGATTTTGGTTTGGCGTAGTCAGTATCTCTCGGTCTTCAATGAATTAGGCGATGCGGTGGAAGACGAGGACTACTTATTTCCCGCTATTGGTGAAGTTATCGACGCATTGGGACAATTACCCGACCTTACTTTTGAGGCATTTCTTTGGAATAAATATTTCATTTTTTCTGATCTCTTCGTGTGGAAGGGAAAAGACCTGCGTGGGGAAAGTTTCGTTAATCGTTACTTGATTTTGAACAGTTTGGTAAATGATGTTGAGTTGCGGTATTTTCCACTTTTCACATCCGCTGAATTAAATCAGATCGACAAAAACGGGAAGAATAACACGAAGTATTTGTTGTTTCGTGATGTTCGGGGAAGATTCGATACCCCTTCGTTTTTGCTTCTCAATTAGTGGTAAAAATCATAGTTACAGTTTCACTCAACACAATAGGAGCTTTTGGGTTTTATCAAAAAAACTTGACTAAAGGGGGGCTGAGTATGGTAAGGTCAGGTCAATTCCCCCAAATTTCCCCCCGAATAAAATATAGTAAATCAATGAAAAAACTCATCTTTTGAGGAGGAAATCAAATGAAAATTTACCCGCTTAGTCGGAAAAACAATCTTGTCATCCAAGAAATTGGCGGCGAAATAATTATTTATGATCTGAAAATAAATAAAGCAGTTTGCCTTAATGAAACATCCGCAATGGTTTGGCAACTTTGCGATGGAAAAAAATCAACCGCCGAAATCAGTCTAATTATCACCAAAGATCTAGGCTTAAAAGTTAATGAAGACTTAGTTTGGTTTGCGCTTGAACAACTGAAAAAGCATGAATTAGTTGAAAATTATAATGAAATTTTCAGTCCTTTTTTTAATCTGTCGCGCCGTCAAATAATTAAAAAGGTTGGTTTAGGAACGATGATCGCCCTTCCGTTTATTTCTTCAATTGTGGCACCGGAAGGAATCTATGCAGGATCTTGTGTTCCTTTTAAATCAACTGTTTGCACAACGCCGGCAAATTGTTGTCCAAATACTCCTAATCCCCCCTTAAATTGTAATTCTAATAGATGTTGTTTGGGAACAGGAGGTTTGGCCGATAATGCGGAAATACCGGGAACAACATGCGACATTTTTTTAGCAGCAGGGGAGTGATA
>DAORIL010000959.1:0-2155 GCA_035438525.1 Pyrinomonadaceae bacterium | reverse complement strand
TTGCGGATCCAGCGCGTCGCGTAATCCATCTCCTAAAAAGTTAAGTGAAAAAAGTGTTAAAGCCATCGTCACACCCGGAAAGATCAGCTGCCACGGAAACATACTGATATTTTTGATGCCTTCGGCGACCAGACTTCCCCACGATGCATACGGAGCCTGAACACCGATTCCCAAAAATGATAAAAAGGCTTCGGAAAGCATAACCTGTGGAATCGTCAAGGTTGCATAAACAATTACCGGACCGAGAACATTTGGCACTAAATGTTTGAAAATAATTGCCGGAGTTGAAACGCCTGTAGCTTTTGCGGCTAAGACAAATTCCTGATTTTTGAGCGACAAAATTTGTCCGCGCACAACTCGCGCCATTGTCAGCCAGGAAATAAATCCAATGGCAAAAAACAGCATAAAGATTTGGCTTAAACCTTGTCCGCCGCCGAAAAGATCCGAAAGAGATTTAACAATGGTCGGAACATTATTTCCACCAAAAGCGGCCAGCAAAACGATAACGATCAGGATATAAGGAATCGAATAAAGCAAATCCACGACCCGCATCATAAAGTTATCAATTCTACCGCCTAAATAACCTGCAATTGCACCGTAGCTGACGCCAACGATCAATGAAACAAAGGTCGAAATAATTCCGACCATCAGCGAAATGCGTCCGCCTTGCATCACTCGCGATAAAATGTCGCGTCCCGAATCGTCCGTTCCCATAGGGTGCTGAGATGAAGGCGGAAAAGATTTGACCAATTCGCCGCCTGCAACATCTGATGGAATGTAATCAGGCGTGTTGCCCGAAATTGCTTCCCAGATATACGGTCCGATGAAGCAAATTATTCCCATCAAAATCACAATAACCAAGCCAAATACAGCCAGTTTATTTTTTAAGAGACGCTTCCAAGCATCTTTCCAGAGCGAAGTGCCTTTGACAATTTCTTCTTGCATAAATTTACTCATAACGGATTCTCGGATCCAAAAAGGCGTAAGAAACATCCACCAAAAGGTTAAAAACCATAATCAAAATCGAAAGAAAAGCCACGATGCCCAAGGTGAGCGGCTCATCACGATTAAAAATTGATTCGATAAAAACTTTGCCGAGACCGGGCATTGCAAAGATCTTTTCAACTACTACGGTTCCTGCCAACAGTCCGGCCAACGCGGGTCCTGTGTATGAAATAACAGGAATTAATCCGCCTTTCAGGGCGTGTCGGAATAGAACTTTAGTTTCACTTAAACCTTTAGCTCGTGCGGTGCGAATATAATCCGAGCGCAATACTTCGACCATTCCGGCCCGTGTCAGACGTGCAATGTAAGCCGCATAAACAGCAGAGAGCGTAATTACCGGCAAAACATAACTCATAAATCCGCCCGCCCGCGCCGGAGGGAAAATGTAAAGCCAAAGCGCAAAAACAATCACCAATATCGGACCAATCACAAAATTTGGAACCGATTGCCCGAGCATTGCCAAAGACATTGCTCCATAATCTGCTGCTGAATTTTGTTTGAGTGCCGCAATAAATCCCGCCGAAAGTCCGATTATTAAAGCCAACAAATATGCCGAAAAACCAAGCGTCGCCGAATATGGAAAGTGGCGACTGATGATTTGATTGACCGATTGCCCTTCGTATTTCAAAGAATCGCCAAAATCAAGCCTCAAAATGTTGCCCATCATAATGCAATATTGATTGTCGAACGAAAAATCTATAACAGGCTTATCAAGTCCATATTTTTTCTTAATATTTGCTTCGATAGCTTTTGGAAGTTTTTTCTCGGCAGTATAAAAATTGCCGGGAGCCATCCGCACCAAAATCCAGGTGACGGTCACCACCAGCAAAACCATCGGAATGATTATCAGTAATCTGCGAACAATGAAACTTAACATAATTTTTAACTCTGACCTTATTTAAATTACTTTGCCGGAGCCTCAGTCGCTTTTCTTGCTGCTTCCAAAGCTTTTTGCGGAGCCTCAAGTTGTTTTAGCTGCTCTTCAACAATCGGATCGGATTCACTCATTATATTGTCAACATTAGTGTCCCATTTAGTAGGATCGCGCTCAATATAAACAAATTTCCAGGCATGAAGCGTCCCTGGATTTGGATACATTCCTTTAATAAATGGTTTTTTGATCCAATTGGTAGCATTCGTCATCAGAGGA
>DAORIL010000958.1:0-2160 GCA_035438525.1 Pyrinomonadaceae bacterium | reverse complement strand
CGCCGAGATAAAAGCCTTCTAAAATAGCCGGAACATTTTCAGCGACATAATTTATCGCCAACGGACCCGAATTTATCAAGAAAACTACAGTCGGTTTTCCAGTCGCCAAAACTGCTTTGACCAAATCATTTTGCCGTCCAACTAATTCAAGCGAATCGCGGTCGCCAAGATGATTTTCCGCCCAGCCTTCTTTGTTAGTGTCTTCATTTCCCCCAATTACGAGAATTACTTTGTCCGACATTTTTGCGGTTTGAACGGCTTCGTCAATCAGTTTTTGGTTGCTGGCGGCATCATTTAAAGTTGCTGTATCGCCAAACCAATTTCCGCCTTCTTTAGTGATTTTGACGCCTTCGGCATAATTAACTTTGACTCCATTGCCAACTTTATTTTTGACACCTTCCAAAATGCTGACGGTTTTCGGCGGACGCGGATCGGTGTAGCCGCCGAGATGCGCTTTATCAGCGTTTGGACCGATGACTGCAATGGATTTCAATTTCGATTTGTCCAGCGGAAGTGTGTTGTTTTGGTTTTTCAAAAGCACAATAGAACGTCTGGCGGATTCCGCCGCTAATGCTCTATCTTCGGCTGAATCAGTTGTTTTTGCAGCTTTTTCTACATCAACATACGGATTTTCAAAAAGTCCGAGTTGGAATTTTTGATAGAGAATCCGCGAAACTGCCTGGTCAATCAGTTTTTCAGAAACTTTGCCGGATTTGACCAAATCAATCAAATTTTTATTGGCTTCGGGATCAGGTAATTCAACATCTAATCCGGCTTCGAGAGCCTGACGCGAAGCATCAGCATAATCAACTGCCACTTTATGGCGGTCTTTAAGCTCTTTAATCGCATAGTAATCCGAAACTACTGTGCCTTTGAAGCCCCATTCTTTTCGCAAAAGCGTATCAAGCATCCATTTGTTAGCATGAACCGGAACCCCGTCAATTTCGTGATACGCAGGCATAATGCTGAACAAATTTGCTTCTTTGATCGCCGATTCAAACGGGACAAAATGAGTTTCGCGCAAAAGTCTTTCGGATAAATTGACAGGTCCGATGTTCGTTCCGTTTTCGGGTTGTCCGTGTCCGGCAAAGTGTTTGCCTGTCGCAATAACATGCGTATCGTCAATTTTCGGATTGGCATAGGTCGCATTTCCCTGAATCGCTTTGACGAGGGAAACAATCATTCTTGAAGTCAAATACGGGTCTTCGCCGTAAGTTTCTTCGGTGCGTCCCCAACGAGCTTCGCGGGCTAAATCCATATTTGGTCCGAGAACCTGATGAGTTCCGCGATAACGGGTTTGTCGGGCTGCCACGGTGAAAACTCGCTGAATCAAATCTGTATCCCAACTTGACGACAAAGACAGTGGAGTCGGAAAAACAGTTGAACCGCTCGACATATTTCCGTGTAAAATTTCGTCGTGAATCATCGCCGGGATTCCAAAACGGGTATTTTCTTTGAGCCATTTTTGCACCGCGTTGGCATATTCTGCCGATTCTTTCGGGTTTAATAATTCACGCTGACGGGCAAATTGTCCGATTCCGTTGGGAAAGTTTTTCTTGGCTAATTCAAGTGAAAATTTACCGCCGAAAGGTAATTGTTCCTTGGGAATTCCGGTATTATCGTTTGGTTTTTGCATCCAAACGCACATCATTTGCGCGACTTTTTCATCTAAATTCATTCGTGCTAACAAATCTTTAACCCGTTCATCTATTGAGAGTTGCGGATCTTGGTAAGGTAAAACCGGATTTGCTGAAGTTTGTTTTATATCAAAAATCAAAGCATTTGAAATCAACAAAATCGTCAAGGTTAGAACAATTAACTGTCGTGTCGTTGCGTAAATATTTTTCATAGTTTTCCTAAATTTTTTAATTGAATGCGTCTATCAGCGAGCGAACTTTCAGTTTTTGGCGAAATTCGTCCACGCTCATTTTTTGTTTCGTTTGAAATTCAATTTCGATATTTCTGCCCGGAATCAGATTAAAATAATTATCCGAGAAAAAGCCTTCGGTAAACCCCGAAAGATAAACGGATTTTGCCAATTTATCGGTTGAAAGAACTATTTTGAAACCGTTTGCTGATGTTGAAATTTCCGTTTTGATGTTTGGGCGCGAAATATTTAGTTCTTTGAACGGCTTGAAAAAATATTCATTCTGCGAAACC
>DAORIL010000957.1:0-2161 GCA_035438525.1 Pyrinomonadaceae bacterium | reverse complement strand
ACCCCGCATTTCGCCAAACCCTTGTTATCGGCTGCCCTTCTGTCTGTCGTGGTCGGGTGTCTGCCGTGAGTTGTCGTGTCGGTTGTGCGGTCGGTGTATTTTTATTTTTTCAAAAAGAGGGGAAGAAAAAAAATGAAGTTTTAATCAGTCGGGAAAGGGCAAGCTCTTTTGCAAGTTTGGGTTTGAGTGTCGGCTTTGTGCGACTTGCAAATGTGCTTGCCTGTGTGATGGTTATTTTACAATCATTACCAAAGTTCCTGCAATAATCAAACCTGCACCAATGGCGGTTTTCAATGTCAATGTTTCGCCTAAAAAAATCATTGCCAAAATGATTGTCAAAGCTACGCTTAGTTTGTCAATGGGTGCAACTTGTGATACGTTTCCTAACTGCAATGCTTTGAAATAAAACAACCACGACAAACCTGTCGCAATGCCCGAAATAACAAGAAAAATGATGTTTTGTTTTGACAACGTGTTAATTCCTTTCGCTTCGCCTCTCGTCAAAATAATTGTCCAAATCATTACCAAAATTACAACTGTTCTTATGCCTGTTGCAAGGTTTGAATTGATATTTGCCACGCCTAATTTCCCGAATATCGCTGTAAGCGAAGCAAACAAAGCTGATAGTATTGCGTAAATCCACCACATAGTTTTAAAATTTATAGCTGTAACCCAAACGGATTACTTGTGTTTCGTAATAGTCGGCACTTGTATAAGAAAATCCGTTGCCTTGAATTTCTTTTTTGATAACCATTGTATTTAACAGGTCGTTGGCGTTTAAAAACAATTCGCCTTTTCCTTTTTGTATAGATTTTTTAAGTCCTAAATCCAATGAAAAACGCTGTCCGATTTTTCCTTGCGGAATAATGTCGGGTGCTAAATAAACTGCCGTTACTTGCAATTCAAAGTTTTTCGGCAGATGAAAATTGTTGTTCAGTTTTACGTTGCCCGAAAAAATGGTTTGCTTGTTTGCCGAAAAAGTATGCGGAACAGGATACAAATTTTCAACCGTGAAAGCATCAATTTGATTGTAATAAGCATTTGCGTTGATGTTGAACGAATACCATTTTGCTATGTCTTGATTCAACACAATTTCCAAACCTGTATTGTGGCTTTTACCTGCATTTTGAAATATGGCGTAAATCAAATTGCTATTAGGCACAATGGTTGAAATTCGTGTGATTGTTGCATTTGCAAAACGATAATAGGCTGCCGAATAAAAATAACCGCTTTTCCAACTTGTTTTGTAACCTAATTCAAATGAGTTTGTAAACTGTGGTCGCAATGCAGGGTTGCCGACTTTAATAATTTCTGCATCATCGTATTTCGGGAAAATGCGAATGTCCACTTCGTTTGGTCTGTCCACTCTGCGGTTGTAAAACAATGACAATTTATTTCTGTCATTGATTTTGTAAGCCAAACGAAAATTTGGAAACGGTTGTATGTAATCATATCCGTCACTTGTGTAAGTGTTGTGATTTGGATTTACTTTGTAATCTATTTTTACATATTCTACTCGCAAACCTAATTCGGCTTCCCACTTTTCATTTTCAAAAACGTAGTTTCCGTATAATGCAGGAATAACTTCGTTGTAAGTTGCCCAGCCGCCTGCATTGGTGTCTAACACCGAATTTGCACCTGCTTGAAAATCCATATTCGTTGGAATGTTTCTGTATCGGAATTTCACGCCTGTTTCAATTCGCCCGTATTTCAAAGGTTTGATGTAATCAACATTGAAATCATAAACCTGTTCGTCTGACAACAATTTAAAAGCGTCCGTTCCTGTTGAAGTCGGCAAATAATTATCGTAAAAATATTTTTCATCTTCTCTGTGAAATGAATAATTGAAACCAACATTCAACAAATGTCCTGCTTGCTTGAATTTGTGCTGATACATTGCCGAAGCCATTGCCGTTGTTTTCAATTCGTCTTCCAAAAACTGCCACAAACGAAGTCGGGTTGATAAATCCGAATTGAAAAAAGGTTGGTCGCCTCTGTCAATTATTTTTTCGCTTCCGAATAAACCCGAAACGGTTAATGTATTTTTTTCATTAATATACCAATCAATTCCCGCTTTTGAAGTGAAATAATTGGTGTTGCGGTTTCGCTTTAATTGTTGTCTGATAATAGTTCCGTCGTCGTAAGTTCGGGTTACAAATTC
>DAORIL010000956.1:0-2162 GCA_035438525.1 Pyrinomonadaceae bacterium | reverse complement strand
CGGATATTTTAGGTAGAACATCAATTTTGGGGGCAAATATCGGATCGACTCTTGCTAGTTACTTTTCTGATTACATAGGGTTTGAAGCATTGAACGTCTTTTACAATGCTAATTCAAGTAGTATTCGACACGCCGGATACGTTGATTTTCGTCGAAGAGTTGGTCGGGGTGTGAGCGTAACCGCAAATTACACATTCGCAAAATCAATTGATGACTCATCGGATGCCTCGCCTGACGTGCGGGTTTTGACAAGCGGTTCGGTTAAAGGGCAAGTTGCTCTGGGTGGCACACTTCAAAACGATAGGGCTCTTTCTGCTTTTGACGTAAGACATGCGTTTAGTGCAACTTTTACTTGGGATTTACCCTTTGGAAAAGGTCGCAATTTCTTTAAAAATTCTGCGTGGTATGTTAGCGGTCCTTTGGGTGGCTGGACAATGTCAGGTGTGGTTCGAGCCAGCAGCGGCAACCCATATCAGCCATTTCTTACCGATCCAAATTTGTTAGGTGGCTCAAGCTTTAATCGTGTCGTTCGTCCGGACATCGTCCTTGGTGTTCCACTCAAAAATCCGCTTTATGACAAAGGATGCCGAGTCGGCACCGGCGTTGGAACGAGCAGTTTCAATGTGTGCGAACCGTATCTTAATCCGGCGGCATTTAAGCGTCCGGCAAAGGGTCAACTTGGCAATGCACCTAGAACATTGAGCATTACTGAACCGTTCAGAAAATACTTTGACCTTTCAATTCAGAAGGATTTCCCAATGCCATGGATTGGTGGAGAGGGTAAGCGAAAAATCAATATAAGAGTTGATGCACTCAACATATTTAATATGCCGAATTTCTATTTCAACAGTCGTGGAAACACCCCGTTTGGTTTCGGTGGATTCCCGACCGAATTTAACGGCACTGAATGTATTGCAGATACAAAAATTGTCTCTCCAACAACCGGAAATTGTCCGGGTGGAACACGCTCCTCGGTAATTTCTGCAGCCGAGTATGATGCCTGGGCAGCTTTCAATGGCAAGACCCTTTCGGGTGATCTCAACTCAGATGCAGGTCGGATACTTTTGGGGCAAATCAGGGATAATGCTAACGCAGTCAGACTTACTCCGCGTGCCGGACAACCGGCGGGTGGTGGTGCGTTACCGGACAACTTTTTCAGCAGTCTCATACCGGAAGGGTTCGCCACCAGAAACCCATTAGCTTACGACATCACAACTTTGGCAGGTTTTAAAACCTGGCGACTTCGCAATGCGTATGAGGCAAACTTTGGAAGTTTAACAAGTGGTGCTGTTGGGAACTCGTTTGGTAGTCCAAACCCTGGGACTAGTTCGAGATATTTGCAATTTGGAATTCGATTAATTTTCTAATTGAATTTTCATTTGTAAAAAATTTGATTGAGGCAGATTTTTCTGCCTCAATCTTCATATTTTAGATTTGTAATTAACTGCAATCTGTTTGCGAAAATTTATTTTGAGGCGAAAAATCATTTGGTCTTAGATTTTTCCATTTTTCAATAAGAATAATTTTTAATCGTTTTAGTTTAGAAGGAGAAAACAAAAAAAATGAAGAAAAACATTTTGGTTAGTTGTTTTTCAATCCTTGTAATGCTGTTTACTTGTTCTCTGATCGTTAGTGGTCAGGAAACAAGGGGCGCAATCCGAGGATTGGTATTAGACCCGAATGGCGCGCCCATTGCAGGAGCGAAAGTTATTGTTAAAGATACTGCAAGAGGAACAGTCGTTTCGGTTACTACTAATAATGAGGGATTTTATCAGGTAAACTACTTGCTTTCCAGTAAATATTCAATTTCTGCTGAAGTCTCGGGATTTAAAAAATTACAGCGTGAAAATATTACTATCGAAATAGGTAGCACAATTCAAGTTGATTTACCGATGGAAATTGGCGGGGCACAGGAAACCGTAACTGTTACGGATGATTTGCAGCCGTTAAACACGGAAAATGGTTCAGTTGCACAAACACTTGACGCTAGAAGAATTTCCGAATTGCCTTTAGCCAAAGGTGACCCATACAAACTGATGGGAACTGCCACTGGGGTTGCTCATACCGGTTCACAGCGGCTTGATCGTCCCTTTGAACCAACCCATATTATTGGTTTTGCAATTGATGGAACCAGAGGCAATAGAAGTGATTTGACAATTGAT
>DAORIL010000955.1:0-2169 GCA_035438525.1 Pyrinomonadaceae bacterium | reverse complement strand
TTTTCATTTATCTCTCAAATGGACAATTCGATTGCAGGTTTCAAGACAAATTAGAATGCAGTTTAACTCCAAGCAAAACAAATTTCAAGAATTTTTATTACCGCTTTTATTACTCAATTTCACAAATACACCCGCTAAATGTGCCTTTGGGAACATTACATTACACCTGCCCAACTTTTAACCTAGCAACATCAATTCTTTGATTGAAAGAAATTGAGAACAACAGAAATTGTCGAATTGAAATAACGAATGATATGAATCTCCTCCAAAATTCGCGTTGATAAGTAGGGGGCAATTCGGCTCAGAACAAGGAATTAAACAAGAAAGTTTGGGAATTAAAAACGAAGTGTTAAGGAAAAATGGTATGAAACAGTTACAAATTACATTTATATTGGCTTTATTATTAACAACGATTTCGGCACTGACGATTTACGGACAATCCGATCCACCACCAAAGACTGCGCCGACATTAAAAAATGGAACAGGAAATCAGAAAAAAGAGACAGATAACAACGAAAACAAGGAAACAGAAAAAACGGGAGAGGAAACCAAGCGTAATGATGATTCTCTGTATGAAGCGAATCAAAAACCACAAGGAAGAATCGTCAGTCGTGAACAGGTCAAACAAAATGAATCGGCAATTGGTCGTTTTTTATTGGCTCCGTTTCGGGCAATGGCTCCGGCAATCAACCGCCGCCTGACAAAATTTGAAACCGACCGTGAATTAAATAAACTGGGTGTTTTTCTTGCAAATCCATATATTCATCCGACAATTGGCGGACTCGGCGAAGGTTCAGGATTTGGCGCGGGGGTATATGTTTCAACCGCTGATAAACTTTCGGAAAACTACAAACTTTTTGCTTCCGGTCACGCAACACTCAACAGATATGCCGAATTACGGAGCGGAATCGAAATTGCTCCGAAAAAATGGGCAGATGGCAAAGTTCAATTTAATTTGAGCGGACGCTATTTACTTCGTCCCGAAGAAGATTATTTCGGAAGTGGTCCGAATTCATTTCGCAGTAAACAGGTCAGTTATTTCCGACGCGAACAGGGTGCAAGATTTGAAGCCAATTGGCAAGCTTTTTCACGCATAAAAATCGGTGCTTTTAGTGATTTTTCCTATAACTCGATCACCGACGGAAACGACTTGAAAGTTGCCGTCATTTCGGAAAAATTCAGTTCACACAATACACCCGGATTCTCCCGCAAGGTGAGTCTGATTGACAACGGAATTTTTGTCGAATACGAAGGACGCGACGAACCCAACAATCCGCACGCCGGAACTTTTGCCAAACTTTCCATTTCATCAATGGATGGTTTGGGCAAGGCAAGTAATTACGGCGCAATTAATTACGACCTTGATGCGCGAGGTTATTTGCCGCTCGGCTCAAAACGCCGTGTGCTGGCAGTCCGTTTTCTGGGAATGTTCAAAGATTTGAAAGGTGATTCAACTGTTCCGTTTTTTCGGCTGGCACGGCTTGGTGACAGCGAAACTCTGCGGGGTTACGACAGCTACCGTTTCCAGGGATTGAACGCCGTTCATTTGAATATCGAATATCGTTACAAATTAGTGCAAAGAAGCGAAACAGGAGGTTTAGGCGGAATCGAAGCGATTCTTTTTAGCGATCTGGGGCAGGTTTTTAATAACAAGGAAGAGCTTTCCATCAAAAATGTGAAGGCAACATGGGGCGGCGGTTTGCAATTTATGTCGCAAAAGAATGTGTCATTTGCAGTTCTGTATGCCGTCAGCCCCGAAAGGAATCGGCTGATCTTTCGTTTCGGCAAAACATTTTGAGGAGGTAAAAATGAAAAACAAAAGCATTTATAAAATTAAAAATATTATCGCAAGTTTATTATTAACAGCAATTATAACTAATTTATCTTTTGCCCAAAATAAAAACGGAGGACAAATCGCTTTTTCAAAAGCAACTCCGATTTGGCTTGATTTTGATATGGAAACCATTTCTGAACCAAAAGAAGTTGAAACGGGTTATTTATACGATTGGGCAAATGGGACTCTGTTTTTGCCGTTCAAAAACGGGCTTGGCTTAAAAAAGTTGGGCGGTAAAAAAGAAGCATTAAATGTCAACACCTTGGACGAAGTTCCTGATTCTTCATGGTTTACCAACAGAATCGGACAGAACAAAATGTCGGTGGAAGAAATAA
>DAORIL010000954.1:0-2173 GCA_035438525.1 Pyrinomonadaceae bacterium | reverse complement strand
AAAGTTTTAGGGTTTTACTTTTTAGCAAATAATTTTTGAAGGAATTGAATAATGGTTCTGAATCCGGGAAATCACTCGGACGAATTCTTTTACCGTATTTAATGGGCAAAACAGTTTTATAGGTTTCAAATTCAGGGATTCTGCCGGTGGCGATTTCCCGAGCAAAAAAGAAAAGCGGATCAAGTAAACTAATTTCGGTTGAGGAAAGGTTCGAATTTTTTACTAATTCGTCTGGGGTTATTCCATCCCCACCAAAAACCGTCCGTCCGGTGGTTGTTTTACTTTCCTTGGTTTGATTTACTTGCAGTTTATGATTGAAATAGTCGTAAATGCCGATACCAGCATATTCACGTTGAATCGAACGACCGGATGGGGTGTAGTATTTTGCGGTGGTAAGCGTCAGTCCGGCTTTGTTAGGTAAATCAATAACGCTTTGAACCAAACCTTTTCCAAAGGTTTTTTCGCCAATAATTAAAGCCCGGTCGTGATCTTGTAAAGCCCCTGCCACAATTTCAGAAGCTGAGGCACTACCTGAATCAACCAAAACAACCAATGGGATTTGTTCAGGATTTCGATTTGCTGCTTTCCAAGTTCGATTGTCAATTTCAAAACGACCTTTTTGGGTCACAACGATCTGTCCCGGTTGGAGAAATTTCTCGGCGACTTTTACTGCCTGTTCAACAATTCCACCGGGATTATCACGTAAATCCAACACTAATGAGGTCATTCCTTGTTCTTTTAAGTCATTGATAGCAATATTTAACTCATCATAAGTGGTGTAATTAAATCCATTTGAAAGGTCAATATAACCAACACTTGGACGCAACAGATAGGCATCAGGAATTGAGGGTTGTGGAACTACTCCCCTTTTAATTTCAATTGTTTCAATTCTTTTGGTAAAAGCACGTTCAACTGTCACCCGAACTGAAGTTCCTTTTGGCCCACGAATTTTTTCGCGAACTTCGTAAGTCGGTTTATTACTGACATTTTCACTATTGACGGCAATTACTTTGTCACCAAATCGTAATCCGGCTTTCATAGCGGGCGATTCGGGGTAGGTTGATGTTATGTAAGTATCTGTGACACCATTACTTAGGTAATTGGCAATGGAACAACCAATTCCGATATATTCCGAATGTTGATCGTCTAAAAGTTCCTCATATTCTGCTGAATCATAATAATTGGAATGCGGATCCAGAGTTCTCAGCATTGATGTAAGTGAGCTTTTGGTTAATTGATTATAATTAACACGTTTGGAATCAACATAATTTTCACGAATTATATCAAGGGCATCAATAAAATCCACTACAACTCTGTCACGTTGAATTTCAACCGGTTCATAGGAAACCCCGGATTCTTGTTTAGGACGTGGTTTTTTTGAGGCGGAAAAGAAACTTCCATTTTCAAGTTTAAAAGGATCAGCCTGTGAGTTTTTAATCTTGTCATTTGTTTGCGAAAAAATAAATGAAACAGCGCAAAACAAAAATGTCAGCGCAAAAACAAAAGTTTTCTTCATCAGCCTTTGCCTCTCCTTAGATTTTGCCTTCAGTTTGAAAGCCTGGTAAAAATTATTGTTTGGGGAATAATACGAGATTCTTCAATAAATCTGCAAATTTCCGAGCGTTCCAAATCAACTTTTTTATATGCTCCAAGAAAGTGTTAATCAATTGAATGTTCCAATCATTTTTGCTTCATTTTAATTGTTAGTGGATAATAACAATTTGAAAAGAGGTTTAATCAGATGCCAGACCAAGAAAAACGCAGCTTAGAGGAAAAACTTCGGACAATAATCGAAACGGTTGATGTTGCCAATGCCATGACTGAGCCTTTGACCGAATCAATTCAAAATCTTCTTTATCTTTCGGGGCATTCAATGAAATCGGAAGAGGCCTCAGTGATTATCCGTGATGGTGACGAGGGCGATTTACGTTTTTTATCGGCAATTGGTCAAGTTGCAGATCAATTGATCGGAATGAGAATTCCCTCGGGAAAGGGAATTGCCGGATTTGTATTTTCGTCAGGGCAGCCGATGGCGGTGGCAGATGTTGGTCAGGAAGAATCATTTTACGCCGAAGTAGATAAAACAACCGGGTATAGCACTCAAACTATTTTAGCTACTCCGCTTCGTCACAACGGCGAAATTATTGGTGTTTTAGAGTATGTGAATCGGGTT
>DAORIL010000953.1:0-2175 GCA_035438525.1 Pyrinomonadaceae bacterium | reverse complement strand
GTGACACCCGGATTTTGGGTTAAGGATAAAACCGGAGCAATCTATATTTTGAAATTTGATCCGCCCCAATATCCTGAAATGGCTTCGGGTGCAGAAATTATTTCGAGCAAATTGTTTTATGCAATCGGCTACAACGTCCCGGAAAATCACATTTTTCGTTTCCGCCGCGAAGATTTAAAACTAACCGAAAAAACTTCTTTTACTGATGAAAAAGGTAAAAAAAGAGCGATGAACGAAGCCGATCTTGATTTGATTTTGAGCAAAATCGCGCGCCAATCTGATGGAAGTTACCGCACTTTAGCGAGCAAACTGATCAAAGGTAAACCGAAAGGCGGTTTTACTTTTTCGGGAGTTCGCAAAGATGACTCAAACGACATCATTCCGCACGAATCTCGCCGTGATTTGCGTGGGCTGCGGATATTTAGCGCGTGGCTCGAACACAATGATATTCGGGTCGGAAATACGCTCGACATGTTCGTCGAAGAAAACGGGCGCAAATTTATCAAGCATTATTTGATCGATTTTGGTTCGACTTTGGGAAGCGATTCGGTTCAGCCGAATGTGCCGGAAGTCGGGCGTGAATATCGCTTAGATTTGAACGAAGCGGCAAAAGTTTTGCTGACCGCCGGAGTTTATCAACCAAAATGGCGTGACGAAAATTCTGATCCGGTTGTCAGTCCGAGCGTGGGACGTTTCAGCACCAAACATTTTGATCCGATCCGTTGGAAACAAAATTTTCCGCTCGCGGCTTTTTCAGAAATGACTGAGCGAGATGCTTTTTGGGCGGCAAAAATCATTTCCCGCTTTACTCCCGAACAGATTCGGGCGGCGGTCGAAACTGCCGAATTTTCTAATCCCGAAGATGAGGATTATTTGATAACTCAGTTTTTGAAGCGTCAACAGATGATTGTTAAAACATTTTCAAATCAGCGAGCCGGACTGAGCCAATTCAAACTAACCAAAGGTGTTAACGGTTATGATTTAGATTTTGCGGATTATCGGAGTTTTGGAAAAACAACGGAAAACGAAAGATACCATTACCAGCTTAAAGAAGTCGGCAAAGCCGGGAAAACTTTAAGTCAGGGCGAACTTTCCGCTTCAGACTTTCATTTTACACCGGAAATTATTCGGCAAATTCAGGAAAGCAATCTTGAAGAAAGTTCTGAAATGGAGAGTGTTGCCGAATTAATTTTGAGTCGTCCGCAGGAACAAAAGACGATAAAGATTTATTTATACGCAGAAACGGAGCAATTGCTTCGGATCGTTGGAATTGCTCATTAATTTGGGTAAAAGGAATGTTAATTTTATGTCGAAGACAGCATTTATAAAAAAATTAATACAAGACCAAAAAGGTGAAATTGCCGTTGTGTCAACGCTCTTCTTTTTGGCAACCGCCGTCTTCTGGATTCTAAAACCGATCAAAAAAGGTGTGTTTATCTCGCATTTTACCACCAATTCGGTTGAGTTTTTGGGGACGCGGTTGGGAGGCGCACAAGCCGAGCAATTGGCAAAATTATCCATTGTTTTAACTGCTCTGCTGGTTGCATATTTATTTTCCGTAGCCATTCGTCATTTTCAAATGCGAAATGTATTTCTTTGGACTACAGTTTTAGGCGCGATTGGATGTATTTTCTTTTCTTCGAATTTGCAGACCGCAAATTCAACATTTATCTGGTCATTTTATATATTTGGTGACATCCTGAATTCGCTTATCCTGATCCTGTTATGGTCTATTTTGCATAATACTTTTCGCTTGAAAGATGCCAAGTGTGCTTTTACTCTGGTAACTCTGAGCGGACTGGTCGGCGGGGTCAGCGGAACATTTTTTGTTCAGCAAACCCTGCTTTATTTCGGACGGGAAAAAATTATTTTGATTTGCGCCGGGATTGTGGGATTGATTTCTTTGATCGGTTCAAACTATTTGGCTAAGAAAAATAATCAAATAGAATCAATTGTTTCAAACGATTTGATTTTGGATGAAGTTTCCGTTTCGGGTAATCCAAAGGAGCATAGTTTTGATTGGCGATTTCTGGCAAAATTAAAATATTGGGTAGCGATTGGATTGATTGTCGGACTCTATGAAATGGTTTCGGGGATTATTGATTTCCAACTCAGTCTGACAGTCGAAAAAATCAATGGCTCGGCACTCCAAAAGGATGTCTATTTCGGATATGT
>DAORIL010000952.1:0-2176 GCA_035438525.1 Pyrinomonadaceae bacterium | reverse complement strand
TTGGCGATGAATTTTTCCAAATTTTTTCGCTCGTTTGCCGAAAGCATTGTCGGCGTATAATTCGGATTACGTTTATACCAATATCTTTCGTCAAAATATTTTTGGAGCCATTCCTGATCAGGAAAAGTTTTGCCGTGAATCGCTTCGAATTCAGCAATTAAAACGCTCCAATCGGCGGCAGAATTCGTATAGATCTTGTCTTCAGGAATTTCTTTATCCTTCCAATAACGCAAATCACCCGGTTCAACGCTGTAATGAAGCTCGGCTTCTTTCAAACGAATCAGGTCAAGATTTTGCCGTTCAATTTGAGTTAAAACCGAGTTGCTGAATTTTGGATTAGGCTTATACCAAGATTGCTTTTCCAAATAATTTTGAACACTTTTTTCCACAAAAATTCTACCGTGTTTGCCGAAAACAACTCCACGTAAAAGCGCAAGTTCATTAATCGGCTCAACCTCGCCTTCTTCAAATCTGAATTTATTTAGCTCGGCTTTGGTAATTAATTTTTTGGAAAAATCAAAATTGTGATACTTTTTCACATTGTCCTGCGCGAACAGAACAGAATTGAAAATTAACAAAATCCCAAGCAATAAAATTTTTCGGGACATTTTTCCTCCTAAACATTGGCAGATTTTTCTGCCGTTTCAATAATTTCAAAACTCGTTGTAATTTCGGCAGTCGGACGCACTGTGGCCGCTACCGAACAATATTTTTCGTCCGAAAGTCCAATTGCACTAGCTACTGCTTGCTCCGAAACGTTATGTCCATACACGATATGGTGAACATTTATTTTCTTGTATGAACGCGGATGTTCATCACGTCTTTCAGCCGTTACCTCAACCTTATAATCAGTGACAATCTGCCGTTTTTTCTCTAAAATCGAAATGACATCAACTGCGGTGCAGCTCCCAACGGCGATTAAGAGTAACTCCATCGGAGTCGGCGCAGAATGACGATCTCCTTTAGTATCAACAGTTATTGCATGTCCGCTGGGACTAGTTCCGATAAAGAATTCGTCTCGGGCGTAGTGGATTGTAGTTTTATAGTTGTTCTCGGACATTGGTTCTTCCCGTTTGTATGAACGTAAAAAGCACGTTTTCTTGCGTTGATTCTAGCATAAAATTTTGTATTCATTGACAACTTTTTATTATCTTTAATGCAACTAATTTTATGGCACAAAAAATGCTATTTATTTTCCCGACGATATTTTTTCGTCAAAGAGGAGACAGAATGATTAAGTTAAACCGCCAAATTTTTGCAATCTTTGCTATTTGTTTGTTTGCTTTCAGCATTTTTGCGCAAAATTCCGTTGACCAGCGTCAAGTCAATGAAATTTTGAGCAATCTCAGTATTAAGCTGGATAATTTTCAAGAAAATGTTAATTACGAAGTAAATCGCAATGCGGTCAATCAATCGGATGAAATAAAAATCGGCGATTCGGTCAAAGCGTTGCGCGATGAAATTGATAATCTACGAAATGATATGGCTGCCGGACGCGATTCGCAAAGCAATATTCGACAGATTTTGGAAACAGCATATGATTTTAATGATTACTTGCTTCGCTTAAAATTGAACGCTAAAACGCAAAATGATTGGAAAAGTGCGCGTGGATTGCTTGACCGTTTGGCTTCAAACTACGGGATTTCAACCAGTTGGAACAATTCCGTTAATCAAATAAATGCCAATTACAGCGACAATAATTTGAACGGAACGTATCAAATTGACACTTCCCGAGGTGACAATGTGCGCGAAATTGCTGAGGAAGCAACTAATAATCTCAGCAATAATCGTGATGAAGCTAAGCAAGATCTAAACGAAAAACTGGAAGCGCCACAAAGTTTAGCTATTGAAATTAAAGGTAATCAAGCATCTTTGGCTTCTACTTTAGCTCCGAAGATCACTTTTACCGCTGATGGAAAAGACCGAACTGAAACCTTATCGGATGGCACGCAAATTAGGCTTCGCGCCGCGTTGCGTGGACAAGAATTAACTGTCTCAAGACTTGGCAATAATGATGATTACACTGTTATTTTTACTCCTTTGGACAATGGCAGAACTCTTAAAGTTACTCGTCGGGTGACAACCGATTATCTGAGCCAAACCGTGTTTGCCGAAAGTTTTTATACTAAATCTGATTCGTTGGCGCGAATGGATATTTACGGAAACGAAAATATCG
>DAORIL010000951.1:0-2179 GCA_035438525.1 Pyrinomonadaceae bacterium | reverse complement strand
GAAGCCGATAAATATTTGGCAATTTCTTCCCGCAGAATTGGATAGCCTTGAGTTTCAAAGTAATCTAAAAGTTTTCTTGGCATTTTTCGCAAACGTTTTGAGGTTATCCGCGACCAAATTTCGAGCGGAAATTCATCAATCGCGGAAAACCCGGTCTGGAAAGCCCTTGGTTTATTTGGTTGGTTTGTAAAGGTAAATGAAGTTTCCCAAAATATATTTCCACGCTCGGCAATCTGACGCGAAGAATTGCTGAGCGTGGTTTTTTTTGTCGTGGTGGTTTTAAAAAAATCAGTTGGAATATTTTCGGCAACGAAGGTTCCCGCTCCAATTTTTCCTTGCAAATATCCCTCGGCAATTAATTGGTCATAAACCGCCATCACCGTATTGCGTGAAACTTTCAAATCTTTGGCTAGAACCCGGGTTGCGGGCAGTTGAATTCCTTTTTGCAAATGATTAGACAAAATCGCCTTCCGCAAATTCTCGTAAATTTGGTGAAAGAGGGAAGTTTTTTTGTTTCGGAAAATTTTTTCAGCTAAAAAAAGTTCCAGTTTAAATTTTTCGGGCAAAATAGTTCTCCTTGTTCGAGTGGTATTTATAATTGGTTTTCACAAATTGGCACCCAAATTTTGTCATAAATGGCTCTTTTACTCAAACCAATTTTCTGTATTATTAAAGTCAATATGAAACTATATTTGAAAATAATTACGCTATTTATTTTTGTCTTGTCTGGTCTAAATTATAATCAAGCCCAAACAAACTCAGGAGTTACATCAGAGCAACGGCAAGAGGCGAATACTTTTTTTCAAAATCAGGATTGGGAAAATTCTGCAAAAGCTTATGAAAAAATAGTTAAAGCTGAAGGGAATAATATTGGAGCTAAAACCAGACTGGCAACAGCACTTTTGAACCTCAACAAGCTGGACGAAGCACGGACAAATTTTGAAATGATCGTTGATTCAGCTCAAAATCCTACAGTTGCACTGAGTTTGGCTCGAATTTATGGTCGTCAAAATGAAAAAGAAAAAGTATTTTCGGCTTTAGAAAAAATGATCAAATTTGGCGGAGTCCAACCGGAAATTTTGAAAGGCGAAAAGGATTTTGCTTTGTGGCAAAATGAGGAAAAATTTATTGATTTGGTCAAAAGATCCGATTTTGCAGTTAATCCTTGTAAAGCCTCACCTGATTTTCGGCAATTTGATTTTTGGATTGGCGAATGGGTGGCGAAAACCCCTAATGGGGCTATTGGTGGAACCAGTAGTATTCAGTTGATTTTGAATTCCTGTGTCATTTTTGAAAATTGGACGAGTATGGGGGGGACCAGCGGAAAAAGTTTTAATATTTATGATGTTACCGATAAAAAATGGCATCAGACCTGGATGGATGCTGCAGGAACTTTTACACATTACATTGGCGAATTCAAAGACGGAAAAATGGTTTTAATTGGTGATGGAATTATTAGCGGACAAAAGGCTTTATTGAAAATGACTTTTACTCCCTTGCCAAACGGAGAGGTCCGCCAATTTGGAGAAAATTCGGTTGATAATGGTAAAACCTGGACGATTGCATTTGATTTTATTTATAGTAAAAAGAAATGAGCAAAGAAGAATTTGAACAAACTGAACGCAATCAGGTCCGTCGCATGGCAAAGCGCGGAAACTATGAAAAAGAAATAATTTACCCGATTTTAGATGAGGGGTTTTTATGTCACGTTTCTTTTTATCTCGGTGAACAACCTTTTATAATCCCGACTCTTTATGCGCGAGTTGATGATTCGATTTATATACACGGTTCGCATATCAGCCGAATGCTCAAAACTTTGTCGGAAGGAGTGCGGGTTAGTCTGGCAGTGACTTTGGTTGATGGATTGGTTTTGGCACGTTCCGCGTTTCATCACTCGATAAATTACCGATCAGTTGTTATTTTCGGAACCGGAAAATTGGTTGAAAGTGAAGCTGAAAAACAATTTGGGCTCAAAGCCATTTCTGATAATTTGCTGCCAAAAAGATGGGAAGATTGCCGTGAACCTAATTCCAAAGAATTAAATGTCACTTCCGTTCTCAAAATTGAAATTGAAGAGGCTTCCGCTAAGATTCGTGAGGGAATGCCGATCGATGATGATTCAGACATGAATTTACCAGTTTGGGCAGGAATCTTGCCGTTAAAACAAACTTTTGGTAAG
>DAORIL010000950.1:0-2183 GCA_035438525.1 Pyrinomonadaceae bacterium | reverse complement strand
GCAATTTCTCCTTTGTCGGTGCAAGGTCCGTCAGCAATGACTTGACCTTTTTTGACCCGTTCACCAACCGAAACGATAGCTCTTTGGTTGATACAAGTGTTTTGGTTAGAGCGTTTGAACTTAACCAAAGAATAAATATCCGCTGTTACCTCACGTGAAATCGTGCCGTCAACATTATGATCGGCTTTAACGATAATCCGTTCAGAATCAACGTAATCAACTACACCGTCACGTTTTGCAACGACCACCGCGCCGGAGTCTCGAGCCGCAACTCTTTCCATTCCCGTTCCGACAAACGGAGCTTCTGCTCTTAAAAGTGGAACTGATTGGCGTTGCATGTTTGAACCCATCAAAGCACGGTTAGCATCATCGTTTTCCAAAAATGGGACTAACGAAGCAGCTACCGAAACGAGTTGTTTTGGCGAAACGTCCAAATATTGAATCGTATCGCGTTCAGCGGTGGTAAATTCTCCCGCAATCCGCACCGCGTTACGTTCATTGACAATGTAACCGTTTTCGTCTAATTCAATATTGGCCTGTCCGATGATATATTTATCTTCGTTCCAGGCTGTCAAGTAGAATGGCTCAGAAACATATTCGGCTTTCTTTTGACCATCTTTCAAAGCAGCATTGGCAGCTTCGACATCTTCAAGCGGAACATGATCTTTCGGCTTAAATGGTGTATCGCCCCCATTATGAATTTTGACGAACTCAACCACTCGCCCGTCGATAACTTTACGGTATGGCGATTCGATAAAGCCAAATTCGTTAATTCGTGCAAAACACGAAAGCGATGAAATCAACCCAATGTTAGGACCTTCAGGCGTTTCAATCGGGCAAATTCGACCATAGTGAGTCGGATGCACGTCACGAACTTCAAAACCTGCGCGCTCACGGCTCAAACCGCCGGGTCCGAGTGCGGAAAGACGACGTTTGTGCGTAATTTCCGAAAGCGGATTGGTTTGATCCATAAATTGTGAAAGCTGCGAAGAACCAAAGAATTCACGAACTGCTGCCGTCACAGGTTTTGCGTTGACCAAATCGCGCGGCATCGTGTGGAACATATCCTGTTGAATGGACATTTTTTCTTTGATAGCGCGTTCCATTCTTTCCAAACCGATGCGGAATTGGTTTTCTAAAAGTTCCCCAACTGCACGAACGCGACGATTGCCTAAATGGTCAATATCATCTTGTTTGAAAACCTCGCTGTCTTTTTTCATCCGCAACAGATACGAAACAACCTCAGTAAAATCTGTCGCTGAAAGGAGCGGATCGGTAATTCGGTCCCGCTCCGGTCTGCCCATTTTGATATTAAATTTCAAACGTCCGACACGCGATAAATCAAATCGGCGGGCATCAAAAAACATTCCTTCCAACAATTTGTAAGCAGTCGGAACAGTTGGCGGATCACCGGGACGCATTTTGCGGTAAATTTCTAAAAGTGCATCAACCGGTTTTACAATCGTATCTTTTTTCAAAGTTTGAACGATGATACTACCGATAACGTCTTTTTCAGGGAAGAAAACGGTAAAACTGGTTATGCCTTCTTCAATGATCTGTTGCAGTTTGGCAGAAGTAATTTCGGTCCCTGCTTCTATCACAACTTCGCCCGTTTCGGTATTTACTACATCATCCAAAGAGAATGCGCCTTCAAAATCGTTCTGACCAACTTCAACTTCGGCAACACCGGTTTTTCGTAACTCTCTGATCGCCGAAGAAGCAATTTTCTTTCCGGCGCGCACAACTGCATCTTCTTTACCTTTGATCTCGTGTTCAGAACGCATTCCCACCAAATTGGTGTCGCCCTCAGGTTTTACTTTGACAAAAACCTTTCCTTTTTCGAGACGAACTTCGTCAGTTGTATAAAACTCGCGGAGAATATCAGCGTTGGTAAAGTTTGAGTTTTTAATGATTTCTTCCAAAAGGTTATCATTCAAAACCGTTTTCATATCAACCTGCGGCTTGAGCCACAGTCCAAGCGCACGCAAAAAGATGGTCGCCAAAATTTTACGTTTACCGAGACGCGCATAGAGAATATTCTTTTGGTCGTATTCAAATTCGATCCATGAACCCCGATAAGGAATAACTTTGGCAATATAAACGCCTTTATCACCCTTAAAGAAAACGCCGGGTGAATGGTGTAACTGAGAAACAATCACCCGCTCGGTTCCGTTAATGATAAA
>DAORIL010000949.1:0-2185 GCA_035438525.1 Pyrinomonadaceae bacterium | reverse complement strand
CGTTCAGAGGCGGATGTTTTCGGCAAATCTTTTCAAAATATGATCGACAAACTTCGCACCATCGTTCAAACCGAAGAAAAACGCGATAGTTTGCAAAAATCAATTCTCAAATTATTGGAAGAAGTAACCGAAGTTGCCTCGGGCGATTTGACCGTCCAAGCCCAATCAACTTCTGAAATCACGGGCGAAATCGCCGAAGCATTTAACTTTATGACAGCTGAGCTTCGTTCGCTAATTGGTCAGGTCAAAGAAGTTACATTCCAGGTCAGCAATTCTGCCAAAGCAATTAACGATACGACCGAACAACTTGCACGCGGAAGTGAAGCTCAAGCTTCGCAAATTTCGCGGATGACCTCGACCATTTCAAATATGGCTGGTGAAGTTCAGGAGGTTTCGGATAATGCTGCACTTTCGGCACAGGTTGCCAGCGAATCGCTCAGTAATGCCCGTTACGGTTCGCAAGCCGTTCAGGACAATATCAGTGCAATGAATTCGATTCGAAATCAGGTGCAGGAAACCGCTAAACGGATTAAAAAACTTGGCGAACGGTCTCAGGAAATTAGTCAAATTGTGCAATTGATCGATGATCTTTCCGACCGCACAAGTTTGCTCGCACTAAATGCCTCTCTGCAAGCCGCTGCTGCCGGAGAATCAGGACGCGGATTTGCTGTGGTAGCCGAAGAGGTCGAAAGATTAGCGGAACGCTCAAATCGTTTGACGCAACAAATTTCGAGTCTGACGCAAACAATTCAGATTGAAACCAAAGACGTTGTAGCCTCAATGGAAGAAACAATTCACGAGGTTGTAGTTGGTTCAACGCTTGCAGATAAAGCCGGACAAGCCTTGATCGAAATTGAACAAGTTTCGCAAAGATTAGCAGAACTGATTCAATCCATTTCGGAATCTGCCAAAAAACAAGCTCTTAACTCGGAAGATATTTCCCAGGTAATGACCAATATTTCTCAGGTTACCGAGTTGGTCAATGTCGGTTCAAAACGTGCCGCGGATTCGGTCAAAATGTTGGTTCTGCTTTCGGATGAATTGCGCGGTTCAGTTGCTCCTTTCAAATTACCTGCCGAAAACAAATTACGCCGAAGTATGAATGATTCTTCACAGCTTTATTTAAATTAGTAAGCGGCTAAGTAGCTAAGTGATTGGGTTTTTATAAAAAATTAAAACTTAACCACTTAACCACCTAATCACTTAACACCCTAAAAAACAATGGATGTTGAACTTTTTCAAGGATTAATCGCCGAAGCTCAAAGCTATTTACCTTCTATCCGCGAAGGCATTTCAGATTTTTGTCTGGATGCGACAGCTTTGGAAAGTTTGAAGGAAGCCAACCGACAAATTCACACCGTCAAAAGCGCATCCTCAATGATTGGATTGAATGAACTGAGCGAGATGTGTAAAACGCTCCAAGACGAGATCAAACTGGTTATCGAAATTCCCCACGCCCTTTCCGATCTCGAAGCCGAAAGTCTTTTTGGACAGTTCACCACCATCGAAATCTTTCTCAATACCATTGCCGAAAAATTTGCGGATATGTCGATCCAACCGGATTTATTGGATGACTCATTCCTCGAACTTTCGGATTCGGAAGAAAGTTCAGCACAAGGTTTTGAAGAATTTGGGGACTTTGAGATTGATGACGAAATGCTGGAAGTTTTTGCGATGGAAGCAGATGACCATTTGCAAAACATCAGCACCAACCTCGCTAATTTAGAAAAAAATCCCAATAATCGAGAGGCTTTACTCGAGATCAGACGCAGTTCTCACACGCTTAAAGGTTCAGCCGGAATCGTCGGCTTGAAAAAACTTTCGACTTTAGCGCATCGGATGGAAGATTTGCTCGACTATCTTGCCGATAACGAAATCGAAGGCGATACTAATATTTTTGAATTACTTTTGGCTTCTACTGACTGCCTGGAAGCATTAGCCAAAAACACACAAACGCCCGAACTTGAGCAAAAAATCTCTGACCTTTATCAACGCTTTGATGTCTTGATGGCTTCGCTCCAGGAAAAAGAAGCCACCCAAATTTCCGCCGTTTCCGAGTCCGAACTGGCTGCCGAAGTAATTACCACGTCTCAGGTAGAACTTGCCCTATCAGATTCAGCAACCAATCAGGATGAGAGTGCCGAAACGGCGGAAAACCCTGCTCAAATAGTCAATAATAATAATC
>DAORIL010000948.1:0-2196 GCA_035438525.1 Pyrinomonadaceae bacterium | reverse complement strand
AGTTTGCTGCCTCCTTTGCGCCCGGAAAGATGCATTGAATAATTGGTCCGAACGGGGCGGGAAAGTCAACCATAAGTAAAAGACGTGCGCGGTTTCTGAAACCACAAACCGGGAAAATCGAATACGAAGGCATTAATATATCTCAAACGAGTGAATCTGATTTGGCGAAGCGTCGGGCCGTGCTGTCGCAAGCCATCGAAATTGCTTTTCCCTTAACCGTTCGTGAAGTGGTGATGATGGGACGTTATCCGCACTTTGGCGGAAATCCCGGAAATATTGATGAAATGATAGTTAACGAACTGATGGAGTTTTTTGAGGTAGCCGAATTTAGCGACCGCAATTACCAGACGCTGAGCGGGGGGGAACGTCAACGGGTCAATTTCGCTCGTGTTCTGGCGCAATTATGGAGCAACAGTTCTGAAGTAAACCCAACAAATAGACAACCCTGCCGATACCTGTTTCTGGATGAGCCTTTGACGTTTCTTGATATTCGCCATCAAATTGAATTTATGAAAAAAGTGCGCAATTTTGCTGGTTTCCAAAATGTTGTCACTGTGGGAGTTGTTCACGATTTGAATCTTGCAGCCCGCTTTGCAGATCAAATCATTTTACTTAATCACGGGCGAGTCACTGCCATCGGTAACCCTCAAGAAGTTCTGACCAAAGAGAATATTGTTTCCGTTTTTGGTATCAATCCAATTCCTGTTTCAATGGAAAAATCCGGTCTTTTTTTCATTTTTGACTAATTTGGGTTACAACCGACATTACACACAAAATTGCCTTTTTTGATAATTACTTCTTATTTCGCTACCGCCGTGCAAATCAGCATTTACGGACATAATTTGCAATAGTAGATCCTGAACAGAAGGTTCTGAACACTTTGATGAAAAGATTTAAAATATACGAAATTGAGAATAGCAAAGCTCTCGTTATTGATATTTTTCGTGGATTTGGGCGGAAATCCCCATAATGCTGATATTTTAACCAATGACATAACCAAGCCACTGTTACCGCATAGTGCCTAACCAATGTAAACAACCGCCCAAGAATTTACTCAAAACCGCAAAGCAACGGAAGAACTCCCGCGAACCAGCCCTTCCGCACCAATTGTCAAAAGAGCGGGTCCGGCAAAATAAATAAAATTTATAAACATTATTTGCTACAAATATTGGCTCTTCCGGTTGAATCAGGTTCCCAGATTTTACTCACGATTGACCATTTCTTGGTTCCGAAGTTCCATTCTTCCAGATAACCGGAATCCCGGTCATATTTCATAGTTTGACCAGGAGCAAGTCGGTATTCAGTTTTATCAGAACCAATGGCTTTACGCAGCCAAACACTTTTCCCACAGTTATTTATCAGAGTCACAACACTGGTTCCGCCAACCACTCCCATCGCATAATCACGTTCACTGACGACAACTGAATTAATTCCGCGTTTGGAAAATGCTGCCATAGCATCTTTCTCATTTTGCTGATACCAAGCGCGAGATCCACTTTCAATGATGATGGTAAATTTTCCTGATGCCAATAATTCTTTACCGTCCTTAAATTCATATGATTTCAATTTGAATTCAATTTCGTGATTGCCTTCGGGAAGTTTGGCAAAAGAGGCGGGCAATCGGGTTGAAAAAAGATTTTTGCCAAACGCTGGAACATCCGTTGCGGGATCAGAGATAATTGGTAAAACAATTGAGGTTAGTTTAGACTTTTTGACGTTAGCCGTTTCAAATCCGAACATTTCGTCATCCAGCATTTTACCATTTGAATAATACTCCACAATTAAAGTTATCGGTTTGTCGGTGATTGAAAGCGAGTTTGAAAGCGGTTGCGAAAATTTTAAATGGGCAAAAATAAATTCGCCGGATTTAAATTCGGTTTTGCTTTCGACAATTTTCGCCGATTTGGAAAAAGCGATTTCATTACTCTGGGCAAAAATAGTCTGACAAATTGCCAGACCAAACAGAACAAATAAAAAGGTTATTTTCATAGTTTTCTCCATTCAAAATAGTTTAAATTGAAATTCCCGCAAAGAAAAATTTCAAGTTTTTAAAAATAGCTTACAGACTTTGATTCTTGACAAAAGGGGCAATTTCTACCCGATTCGAGAAATTCTTTTTAGCCAGAATTTGCCGGACATGGTGCTCAACCGTTCTGGCACTGATTTGAAATTCCAAAGCGATCTCTTTATTACTCA
>DAORIL010000947.1:0-2200 GCA_035438525.1 Pyrinomonadaceae bacterium | reverse complement strand
TTACTGCACCAACGATAAATTCTTACGGTTCAATCGCTTCAATTGATTATTTTACCGAAATGCTCGGGTCAATGAGTGCTCTATTGGTCAATATCGGTAAATTTGCACAAGAATTTTTGTTGATGGCGATGATGGAGTTTAACGTGGTTCGCCTTCCTGACGGATTTGTCCAAGGGTCTTCGATCATGCCGCAAAAGCGAAATCCGGTTGCTCTTGAACATATTCGGGCAATTGCCAGTAAAGCTTTAGGCGAAAGTTTAGGGGTTTTTACCGCCGTTCATAACACTCCTTTTGGTGACATCAATGATTCGGAAGATGATGTGCAGCCGTTAATTTATCATGCTTTACGCGATGCAACCCGGGCAGTTTCCTTATTTGCGGCTACTTTGAAATCTGCCAAGTTTAATCTGGAAACACTACGCCACCGCGCTGAGGCAAATTTTATCACCGTCACCGAATTAGCTGATTCAATCGTGCGCAAAGAAAATTTACCTTTCCGCATTTCGCATAAAATTGTCGGAAATTGTGTCAAAATTGCGTATGAACAAAAAGGTGAAATAACTTATGAACTTTTACAAACCGTCGCTAAGGATGTGATTGGCAGAGAATTATCCTTTACTGAAGAAGAACTAAAACACACTTTAACGGCTGAATATTTTGTTTCGATCCGGACAATTTACGGCGGTTCTGCGCCCACAGAAACTAAACGGGCTTTATCAGTCGAAAGAGAAATAGAGATTATAAATCAGAATTGGTTAATTGTTAGGCAAACTAATTTAGAAACTGCAGCCAAAAACTTGCAAACCATTATTGATTCAATATTATCGGGCGAAAAGTAACTTAAATTTAAAGTTGAAAAAAAAGTAACTTATATGGTATTTTGAGAGCGAACTCTACAAAATATCCCGATGCCCAAAGATAGCGGTTTAACGAAAGAAGATTTTGATGCTTTGCTTAATTGGTTCTCTCCCAATCGGGATGAGGCAGGGGCGAAGTATGAAGAAATTAGAAATGGGTTAATCCGTTTCTTTAATTTTAAAGGTTGTTCGGAACCTGAAAATCTGGCGGATGAAACCATAAATCGCGTCGCTAAAAAGTTTTCTACTTTTAACACCGAGAACAATAATAAACATATTACTTATTTCTACGGGTTTGCCTCCAATATCTATAAGGAATCCCGAAAAAAAGCCGACCAGGTAGAATTGGACCCGAACCTTCGTGCTGCGCCGGACAGTAATCAAGAAATTAATACAAAAGAAATTACGCATCAATGTTTAGATGAATGTTTGAGAAAACTTTCGTCCGAAGATAGTCGTTTAGCCGTTCAATATTTTTGCAAAGAAAAGAGCGCAAAATTTGAACATCGCCGCCAACTGGCTGAGGACTTTAATCTTAAAATGGGTGCGCTGCACGTTAAAGTTCATCGTTTAAAAGCTACATTAAGGCATTGTGTGGAAAATTGTCTGAAGGGAAAATAATTTGTAATATTTTGAACAGTTTAGTCATAATTGATTGAAGGCAGTTGAAAGAATGGAGACCAACAACAAAAAACTCAAGCAATATTTTCTGGAACAACTTTCGCCTCAAGAAGTTGAAGAAATAGAATTGCAAATAATTTCCGATGCCGATTTTTCTGTTGAACTTGAGACGGCTGAAACGGAATTAATGGAAGATTATCTGGAGAATCTACTAACTAAAGATGAAACCAAACTGTTTGAAACAAACTACTTAAACTCGGATGAACGAAATAAAAAACTGCAATTCCTGAAATCGCTCAAACAGTTTGCTCAAAAAAAAGTCCAAAATTTAGAAATTAAAGATAGTTCGCCTGGTTTTTTTGAAACAATTAAAACTATGTTTTCTTCTCACTGGCTTCCAGTTGGGGTTGTTTTAATAATTATAACATTAATTTTGGGTGGAATTTGGAAAAGTTTTTCACCAAGTGGAACTGTCAATCCAGAAATAGTTGCCCTCAATCAAAGAGATTTTTCAAATCTTAAGGAATTTAAGGATTTTACAAATATCAGTTTAATTTCCGGAAATCTTCGTTCCAGCGATGGTCAGAGTTCTTTTAATTCAAATGATTTAAGGGAAAATATTTTACTTCGGCTTGCCCTTCCACCAAATACTGCACTTGAATCTACCTACAATGTAAATCTTCTTCAAGATAGAAAAATACTTTTTAATCTAAATAAAACAA
>DAORIL010000946.1:0-2206 GCA_035438525.1 Pyrinomonadaceae bacterium | reverse complement strand
AATTACTTCGGGTTCTGAAAGCGGTTCGGTAATGTTTAAGGCGCGTCCAAGTTGGACATCTTTCGGAATTGAACGAAAAAGTTCGTCAGCCGATTTTAAACCGACAACTTCGAGCATTTCTGCCCTTTCTTCGGGTGAATTTGGTATGTATCTCATTTCGATTTTGAATTGCGGATTTTAGATTTTGGATTGGTTGTGATCAATTTGGAATCAAAAAACATTCTCCTTCAATCAAAAATCCAAAATCAAAAATCTAAAATTATTAGGCGTTAGCCGAAAGGTATTCTTCGTATTCGTCGCTGGACAACATTGCATCGGCTTCGCCCGGATTATTCATTTTAATTTTGATCATCCAGCCTGCTCCATAACAATCGCCGTTAACAGACTCAGGGGTATCATTGACCGATTCGTTGACTTCGACAATTTCACCGCCAACCGGGGTAAAAATTTCCGAAACGGCTTTGACCGATTCAACTGAACCAATCGCTTCGTGGGCGTTGAATGAATCACCTGCTTTAGGCAGCTCAACATAAACAACATCGCCAAGCGATTCTTGGGCATAATCAGTAATGCCGACAGTGGCAATATCACCATCTACCGAAACCCATTCGTGATCTTTCGAGTAGCGTAAATTTTCAAGTATATTTGACATAGTTTTTTGAATTTGGATTTTTGACCTTAAATAAGGTCAATTTAAGTTAGTTAAAATTTTCAAAGGTCAAAGATCAAAAATCAAAGATCATTTTCCCCGTTTATAAAATGGAGTCGGCACAACAACCGCCGACAAAAGTTTGCCTCTTACTTCAATTTTAATTTCTTGTCCGATATTTGCAAACTCAGTTGGCACAAAACCTAAACCAATATTCTTTTTCAAGTATGGGGCGGGAGACCCGGAAGTCACATACCCAAGTTTTTCGCCTTCGATAAAAATAGGAAATCCATCACGGGCGATACCCGGTTCGGTCATTTCAAAACCGATTAATTTTCTTTCCAAACCTTCTTCTTTTAGTTTAACCAAAGCAGCCTTTCCAATAAAATCGTCTTTTCCTAATTTGCAAATCCAACCTAAATTGGCTTCCAAAGGTGAAATATCTTCGGCTAATTCGTGTCCATAAAGTGACATTGCGGATTCCAAACGTAAAGTGTTTCGTGCCGCCAACCCACAGGGCAAAATTCCTTCTTCTTTCCCGGTTTCCATCATTTTATTCCACAATTGAACAGCTTTTCCGGCATCGGCATAAACTTCAAAACCATCTTCACCGGTATAACCTGTCCGCGAGATGATCGAGGCAACGCCATCAACCTCGCCGGTCGTGAAGTGATAATATTTGATTGCAGTAAGGTCTGTTTCCGTTAACTTCTGTAAAATTCCGGTGGCTTTTGGACCTTGGATAGCAATTTGGCAATAGTCAACCGAAGCGTGTCGTAAATCAACATTATAATCACCACGTTTTGATGAAATCCATTCCCAATCATTATCCTGAGTTCCGGCATTGACGACCAAAAATAATTTATCTTCGCTAAAACGGTAAACCAATAAATCATCAACTACTCCGCCCCGTTCATTTGTTAAGGCAGAATAATGCGCCTGTCCGTCAACTAATTTAGTGACATCATTAGTAGTTAACGAATTCACAAAAGGAATTGAATCAGGTCCATCGACATGTATTTCTCCCATGTGCGACACATCAAATAGCCCTGCTTTTTCGCGGGTGGCGAGATGTTCGGCAATTACTCCGGCGGGATATTGAACGGGCATATCCCAACCGCCAAAATCAACCATTTTTCCGCCCAAAGCACGATGCACTTCGTTGAGCGGAGTTTTCTTCAGATTTTCCATAATTTTTGATTGAAAGTATCAAGGAAAAAGCTAACATTACCAAAGGCAAGCGTCAAGATGTTGCAGATAAAAAAAACTTTTCAAATTATTAGCAAAATTAACAAGTTATCCAAATATTTGAAACAATGCCAAAGTTGCAGACGTAACTTCAATCGAAAATTATGCTTGAAACCATCAATTTATATCGAACATTTACCAGCGACGGAGTTGATTATGAAGTTCTCAAAAACGTCAATTTGAAAATCGAACAAGGCGAATGTGTCGCCATAATCGGAAAATCGGGCAGCGGAAAATCAACCTTGATGCATATTTTAGCCTGCCTCGATGCACCAAGTTCGGGACGGGTCATGTTTGAAGAAAATGATG